>DAINRD010000143.1:0-4602 GCA_036742095.1 Archaeoglobus sp.
TTCCTGAACTGGTCAGAAGAGAAGGGCTGCCGGACGTCAAAATAATCTCAACGGGAGGCACTATAGCCAGCAAGGTTGATTACAGAACCGGAGCGGTAACAAGCCAGTTCACGGCGGAGGAAATAGCCTCGGAAGTGCCTGAACTAACAGAAATCTGCAATGTTGATGCCGAGCTGCTTTACAACATTCTGAGCGAGAATATGAAGCCTGAGAACTGGGTTGAGCTTGCAAGGCACGTCTACAAAGCTTTAAAAGACCACGAGGGAGTGATAATCACCCACGGCACCGACACCATGCACTTCTCCGCTGCTGCGCTATCATTCATGCTCTCAACACCAAAGCCTGTCGTTTTTGTAGGTGCCCAGAGAAGCTCCGACAGGCCGAGCAGCGATGCAGCCATGAATCTGCTGTGTGCGGCAAAGGCAGCGACAGAGGACATTGGAGAGGTGGTTGTGTGCATGCACGGCTCGACGAGTGACGATTACTGCTTAGTTCACCGCGGTGTGAAGGTGAGGAAGAACCACACCTCCAGAAGAGACGCCTTTCAGTCTGTAAACGCAAAGCCCATAGCAAAAATAGACTACCCTTCGCTCAGCGTTGAGTGGCTTTCTTGGCGTTACCACAGAGGGGAGAGGGAATTAAAGCTGATGGACAGGCTTGAGAGGAAAGTGACACTCATTAAGTTCTTCCCCGGCCTGAGCAGTGAAATTCTCGACTACTACCACTCCAAAGGCTACAGAGGGTTTGTCATCGAGGGAACTGGATTGGGCCACGTCTCGACGGACTGGATTGACACGTTAAGAAGAGTTTGCGAGGACTCTGTTGTTGTGATGACCTCCCAGTGCCTCTGGGGGAGAGTTTGCGACAGAGTTTACGACACGGGGAGAGACATCCTGAAGGCTGGAGTGATTGAGGGAGAGGACATGCTCCCGGAAGTCGCCTTAATAAAGCTCATGTGGCTGCTTGGAAATTACAGCATAGAAGAGGCGAAAGAAATGGTGAAGAAGAGTGTAGCCGGCGAAATTGAGCCGACGACACAGTATTAGTCTCTGCCTTCCCCCCTACTTGGCTATCACCTCCAATCTAATTTAACCAAAAAATCATTAATAAATTTTTTGCTCAAAATTGCAATTACTTTCAGCTTAAGTAACTCTGCCTTTTAGCATTATGACGAACCTCGCACCCTTGGGGGAGGGCTCAGCCCTTACACTCCCACCATACCTCTCAACGAGGCTTTTGACCAAGAACAGACCCAAACCCATTGTCCCACCCTTTCCGAACTTCACACCTCTCTCAAACACTTTTTGGAGCTTATCATCGGGAATTCCAGTACCATCGTCCTCAACCACTATCTCGCAAAATCCGCCTTTCTGTGTGCATTTTATCCCCACAATTGAGGCGTTTCCATGAACAATAGCGTTTCTTATCAGATTGTCGAAAACCGAAAAAAGGGCTTCGTCGGCCTTCACCACAGCATTTCCCAGAAGCGAGATCTCGATGTCGTATTTGCTCCTCAGTTCCTCCACAATTTCGGATATTTTCATTTCCTTCAATTCAATTCCATCTTCAGAAAGAACTTCAAGCTCCCTCATCCTCTTTATCAGCTTTACAGCGTCATTTAACCTTCTTTCAACCGTCGAAAGAAGTCCTTCTTCCCTCAAATCCCTGTAAACTTCAAGCATTCCAAGGGCTGCGGTTAAGTCGTTTATCAAATCATGCCGTAGAATTCTGTTGATGGTTTTGAGGAGTGTTGTTCTGCTTTCAAGCCTTTTCTGGAGTATCTGGTTTTCAGTGATGTCTGAGAAGGCGACAAGGTAGGCTTTTTCTCCCATCCATTCGGTCTCCAGATAATTGACTCTGAGCCAGACTTCCTTACCGTCACTTCTCTCAACCTTAGAAACGAAGCTGCCTTTTTCTCTTTCGATTTTAGATGAGATTTCTTCCAAAGATGGAAAATCTTCCCTGCCATATCCGAGAATTCTTTCAGCCTCTTTGTTTGAGTATATAACCCCACCGTCACCGAGAACAACAATTCCAACGGGAACGTTCTCCGCCAGCCTTGTAAGCATTTTTTCGAGCTTTTTGATTTTACTTTTTGATTTTACTTACATCCCTCATGGTAACTACAATTCCCTTTACGGGCGTGTGGAGCAGGTTTTTGCCCATCGCCTCAACTTCCACCCAGTAACCGTCTTTATGCAAAAGCCCTGAACCACTCTAACTCCAGCTCATCCAGATTCATTGTTTGATTCCCCAGCTCCTTTTGAGGAACCCTCTCACTTTTTCTGATTCAATCCATCCTCTGTCAAGGAGATCAAGAACTCTATCAATTCTCCACACCTGACTTTTAATTTTTTCTAAGGTATGTTCATCACTTACCATTAATTCGGCGTATGCAAGCAGAGCTGCAAGTGGATTTCTGATTTCGTCAATAAGTATGGCGAGCTTGACAATGTTATCTTCAATCTGCTTGAAGGCAATTTTCTTGGCTTTGTCAGCTTCAATTGCTTTGGCCTTTATTGCTATGTTGTTGGTAACGGACTCAAAAAATTCTCTCATTTCCTCTGAAAACTCTGTTGAGGAATGCAGAACGTTAAAGCCTATCACATCACCGTTTATTATCAGTGGGGCAATAATGCAGCTGAGTCTTAATTCCTGCCTGTAAAACGGGCAGTTCTCGTCTCTATCATCCGCAGAGACTGTAATGGCTCTCTTTTTTCTGAGAGCTTCCCTGAGACATTTTGGATAGCTCGTAATTTTAGCGACGCAGCAATATCCCTCGCAATAAAACTTCTTTATGCTCCCATTTGAAATTATACCTATCCAGCAAGAACTTTCCTTATCGATATCAGCCAGAAGTCTCACGGATAGCTCAAAAAGCTCCTCTCTATCATCCACTCTGACAATAAGGTCGTTGGCGTAGGTAATTGCCCTGAGAAGTCTGTTAGGGGCTTCAAACTCGGTAATGTCTTTAATTCCCAGCATAATAATTGAATCAATCTTTTTCATGCGGTAGATTAAAATCCTTTTGTGACCTTCAACTGTAACTTCAAGCTCGGATTCTTCAATGGAGGGGTCAATGTCCATAACTTCCTGAAGATTTTTCCCTTTAAGCTCTTCGCCGCGGACACCGAACTCCTCTTCAAAAGCTCTGTTTACCTCAACTATTCTGAAGTTCTCGTCGAGAAGGACCATCGGCTCGAAAGACGTATCGAACAAAACCCTGTACTTCTTTTCAGACTCAACTATCCTCTGCAATGCCTCTCTTTTGTCCGTGACCTCTCTGTAGATGGCAACTGCGTAGTCTTTAGAAAAGGGGAGGGCTGTTAGCTCGAAGAACCTCTCACCAGCCTTGGTAACTCTGCTCACCTCGACGAACACAACTTCACCAGCCTTTACCTTCCTGTTAAGCTCAAGGGCCTCCTCACGTTTCTCAGGTGGAACGATGACCCTGTCGAGATAATTTCCCACAATGTCCTCAGCAGGGATGAAAAAGTCGTAGAAAGCTTTGTTGGCGTAGACGATGACGGGCTCGTCACCAACAAATTTCCCAATAACGGCAGGATACTTTATTCTCTCAAGAAAGTTTTTGAGAAATGAAAACTCCCCTTCACTCATTTCGAAGAATTCCACCCTGCAACCGGGATTTCTTCTCTTTATCTCTGCACCCAATTCAACAGGGTCATCCCAATCAACTTCCAAGTTGATTTTTGCCTCAGCTATGCTGAACTGCAGTGCTTTGCGAAATTCTTCTGCGGACAGAATCAGTTTCCAGTCAGGAGGGGAGATTGTTTCTCTATTAGAGATGATAAGTTTCATCTTATTGCGTATGGTTTGAGAGAATATTTAACAATTTTTGTTTAATAAATAGGACTTAAAAATAAAAAATAAAAATTCACTCGATTTTCTCGAACTGGTCTTTTGCCGCACCACACACTGGACAAACCCAGTCTTCCGGCAAATCTTCCCATTTTGTGCCAGCAGGAACGTCGTTTTCAGGGTCTCCTTCAGCCTCATCGTAAACGTATCCACAAATCGTGCACTGATATTTGGCCATGAAATTTCATGTTTTCCTTAGGTTATAACCCTTTCGTTTAAATATCTTCGAAGCGAGAAATTTTGATGGAAAGTGTTGTGGTGGTACACTACGGAGAGATTGGAACGAAAGGTAAGAACAGGGAATTTTTTGAGAGGAAGTTAATGGAAAGAATAAGAAGTATGAGCGGTCAAAAAGTCAGGAGAAGGTTTGGAAGAATTGAGGTTGACTATTTTGAGGGTGCTGAAACCACACTTTCAAAAATTCCTGGAATAAGGTATTTTGGAGTTGGATTTAAAGTCCCCCTTGAGCTTGATGCCATAAAGCAGGCAGCACTTAGGTCTATGCCGCAAGATTTTGAGACCTTCAAAGTTGATACCTCAAGAAGCAACAAGAACTTCCCCTTAAACTCCATTGAGGTCAACAGGGAAGTTGGAAGGTTTATTGTTGAGAAGACTGGGAGAAAAGTGGATTTATCAAACCCTCAGGTAACCGTCTGGATTGAAATATGTGACAAAGAAGCTTACGTATACTCCAGAAGGGTGGAGGGCATTGGAGGGCTGCCT
>DAINRD010000144.1:0-4560 GCA_036742095.1 Archaeoglobus sp.
GCAAAATAAATAAATCACTGAAGCTTCAGCTCCCCAATTTCCTCCCAGCTGTTCTCATCGTAAACGCTGATTTCCTCCGGGCCGATAACGTAGAGGAAGTCGTTGATGTAGATGGCCCTCACGGCGTTTCCCTTCACAGCTTTGACCAGCTTCAGCCCATCTTTGTAGGAGAAAACGTATCCGTTCTGCCCTGCAGGCAGGAAGAAGATTCCGTGCTGACTGTCGAGCAGGAAGGCGTGGTGGTTGCTCAGCACCTCACTCCAGTACTCCTGCAAGATGTACCTGTCCTTTTCCCTCGGATTGGTTAAGTCGGAGATGTCGAAGAGAGAGAGCTTGACGTTTCCCTCCTCCCTCCCTACGCCGAGAACTGTGTTCTCGTCAATCCTGTGGAGGTAGGAGGAGAAGCCCGGAATCTTAAGCTCTCCAACAATTTTCGGATTTTCAGGATTTGAGAGGTCGAGGACGAAGAAGGGGTCGGTCTGGCGGAAGGTTACGACGAATCCAACATCACCGTCAAACCTCACTGCATAAATTCTCTCGTCAAGGCCAAATCCCTGAATCTTCCCCACAATCTCAAGATTTTTGTCCAGCACGTAGAGGTCGTTCTCGTCCCAACCGACGGTTGTCGCAACTCTAAGGTGGTCTTTGTACTCGTCGAGAGAGAACTGATTGAGGAGTCTTCCCGGAATTGAGTTCATCCCCTCAGCTTCAAGCTGCAGGGAGAACTTTGCGATGTGTGTTTTCTCAATCTCCCTCGCATGCTTTTCCGTAAAGTTCTCCCACCTGTTGTAGTACTCATTCTCGAACTTCAGCCTCTCATCCTCGCTCATCGAAGCTCTGAGCTGTTGCAGAAGGTACATTATCTCGACCTGCTTGGCTCTGCTGCTTATGTCGTAATCCATCAGCTTCTCAATCTTCTCTCTAATCCAGTCGGGAACCAGGTCGGGGTTTTCGGAAATGAACTGGTAGGTGAGCTTTGCGGGGTCGGCGTAGGAGTCGTAGGTGACGTAAATTGCATTTTTGCTCATGTAAACCACCGACATGCCCGATGAACCGACAAAGGAGACTGAGTTCTCAACCTCTCCCGTCTTGGCATCAAGTTTAACGACGGTGTAGGTTGTGTCAATGGTAACGGGAATGGTGGGGTGATAAATCCTGCCGCAAGCAACCTCCAAGGCCTTTCCGTTAACTGTTAGAGGTCTTATGGGGCATGGCTCACCAAAGTTCAGCCAGCTTCTCGATACAACGTAGAGCTTCCCTCCATAAAGCCTCGCATCGACGTAGCTGCCGTTAAACTCGGCACTCCACAGCTGTTTCTGAGTTTCAACATCGTAGGCATAAATGCCCTCGGAGTTGAGAATCATCAGAACGTTTTCGTGGAGGAGAAGGTTGCCAGACTCCCTAATTTCACCAGCAATGCTGAGGTTCGATGGTGGGAAGGCTCTGATTACCTTGGTATTTTCGATGTAGTACTTCTCGGGATAGTGGAAGTAAATTCTGAAGGGGAAGGGGGAGTAGTAGATGTTAACACCGTCCGTTTTAACGATGTCTGGCTCATCGATGCCTTTAACCTGAACGTTGGTCTCAGAATACCTTTCGGGAGTCGTGGTTACTGCTGGAATGGCTGTCGGAGTTGCTTCTCCCAAAGGAGCCCCCTTCGAAGAATCCAACATCACTTCAGCCCTTGCAGTGTGAACCATTGGATAGAACGCAGATATTTCAGCGCTTTTTACCAGATACTCCCTGAAATCATCAGGAGAGGAGAAGGTTTTCAGGCTCGCCCCCTCTTCAGCCTGCTCTGGCTGATTGGCAGTGAAAACAAAGCCCGCAATAACCACCGCCGCCACCGCAATCATAGCGATTAACTTTTTCATGTCAATTGCTATGCAGGCAAACTATTTATATGATTTCAATTCGTTCGAAAATATTCATACAAAAGAATTCAAACTTATATACCGCAGCTCAAAAGTGGGGATATGATTGCCCTTGAAATCTACGTCAGCGGCAACGTTCAGGGTGTGGGGTTCAGATACTTCACGCGCAGAGTTGCAAGGGAGCTGGGCATTAAGGGTTACGTTAAGAACCTCCCGGACGGGAGAGTTTACATTTACGCTATTGGAGATGAGCTAACGTTGGATAAGTTCCTCTCCGCCGTTAAATCTGGCCCTCCAATCGCCAATGTTAGGGGAGTTGAGGTTAAAAAGGCTGAGATTGAAAACTTCGATAGCTTCGAGGTGGCTTACTGATGCTGGCCAAAAGGATAATCCCCTGTCTCGACGTAACTCTCGACGAAAGTGGAGCGAGAGTTGTTAAAGGAGTGGAGTTCGTCAATCTGAGAGATGCTGGTGATCCAGTTGAGCTGGCGAAGAGGTACGATGAGGAGGGAGCTGACGAGCTCGTTTTTCTTGACATAACAGCCTCTCCAGAAGGAAGAAGGACGATGATTGATGTTATAGAGAGAACTGCGGAGCAGGTTTTCATCCCCTTCACCGTTGGAGGGGGAATAAAGAGCATTGAGGACATAAACACCATCCTCTCTGCGGGAGCGGACAAAGTTTCCATCAACACCGCTGCCGTTAAAAATCCCGAATTTGTAAGAGAAGCTGCAGATATTTTCGGCAGCCAGTGCATTGTTGTTGCCATTGACTGCAGGAGGAACTTCGACCTCAGCAAGGGTGAATACATCGTGGAGCTCGAAGATGGGACGAAGGCGTGGTATGAGGTTGTGATTTACGGCGGGAGAAAGCCCGTCGGGATAGATGCGGTCTGGTGGGCGAAGAAGGTTGAGGAGCTTGGTGCTGGAGAGATTCTGCTCACTTCAATGAACAGAGATGGAACAAAGGATGGGTTCGACATTCCCATAACGAGAAAGATAAGCGAGGAGGTTAACATTCCGGTCATAGCCTCAGGAGGGGCCGGGACAAAGGAGCACTTCTACGAGGGGTTTGTGGAGGGGAAGGCCGATGCATGTTTAGCTGCAAGCATCTTCCACTACCGCGAAATTGAAATCAGGGAAATAAAGGAGTATCTGGCTGAGAAGGGCGTGCAGGTGAGATTGTGAAGATTTCCGAGTTTCAGAGGATGATATCGGAAATTTACATAAACCGTGACAGGGAGAGGGGCGTGGAAAAGACCATGTTGTGGGTTGTTGAAGAGGTTGGAGAGCTTGCTGAGGCTGTGAGGAAGGAGACTAACGTTGGTGAGGAGATTGCGGACGTGATGGCGTGGCTAGTCAGCCTTGCCAATCTGCTGGATGTTGATGTGGAGAAGGAAATTTTAAAAAAGTATCCCGGTTACTGCCTTCGCTGCGGAAGAAAGCCCTGTGAGTGTGATTCGAAATGAGGTTCAAGATCGTAAGTGATGAAGATATCAAAAATGGAATCGTGACGGACAAGTACTTCATATGGACGGAGAAAGTCCTGAAGGCAAAGAACGTCAATCCCACCGTTGTGGCAGAGGTTACAACTTCAGGATGGGGAGTTTTTGCGGGCTTGGAGGATGCCCTCAACCTCCTCGAAGGTCTGCCAGTTGACGTTTACGCGATGCCTGAGGGGAGCATCTTCTTCCCCCACGAGCCCGTAATGACGATTGTAGGCAAATATCTGGATTTTGCAAGGTACGAAACTTCTTTGCTCGGCTTCATCTGCCACGCCAGCGCTGTGGCAACTCAGACCTTCAGGTTCAAGCTTGCTGCTGGAGACAAGAAGGTTTACTCCTTTGGCACGAGGAGAATGCATCCCGCCATAGCCCCCGCAATAGAGAGGGCAGCTTACATTGGCGGAGTGGACGGGGTCAGTAACTACTCCGCTGAGAAATATCTCGGCCTGAAAAGCATGGGAACGATGCCTCATGCAATGATAAACTGCTTCGGCAACCAAATTGAGGCTTGGAGGAGCTTTGATGAGGTTGTGGACAAAGAAGTGCCGAGAACGATGCTGGTGGACACATACTTTGATGAGAAGACAGAAGCTGTTATGGCCGTTGAGAATGTTGAGAACGTGAGCGGAGTGAGACTCGATACTCCCTCTTCAAGGAGGGGCAAGTTCAGGAAGATTGTCGAAGAGGTGAGGTGGGAGCTGGATATCAGAGGGAAGCAGCACGTCAGAATTTTCGTCAGCGGAGGGCTCAGCTTAAAGGATGTGCTTGAGCTGAGGGACATCGTCGATGCCTTTGGCGTGGGGACTGCAATAAGCGGTGCAAATCCCGTTGACTTCGCCCTGGACATAGTGGAGAAAGAGGGCAGGTTTGTGGCCAAGAGGGGTAAGAGAGGAGGTATGAAGCAGGTTTACAGGCACTGGGATGAGCTGAGGGATGAAGTGAAGCTTTTCAAAGAGGAGTACAGCGGAGAGGGCGAGCCACTGCTGAAGAAGGTGATAGATGCTGGTAAGGTCGTGGAGAATCCAGACATGGAGAAGGCGAGAGAGCTCGTTTTGAGGCAGATGGAGATTATAAGAAAGCTGGGGAGAGAGGAAGAGTTTTTGTGGGTGTAGAGTGAATCACGTACCTTTTTTATCCACTGCATTTAAAATAAACGTCCTGTATGGGGGAGGCGAAGTTTCC
>DAINRD010000145.1:0-3000 GCA_036742095.1 Archaeoglobus sp.
TCCGACTACTGCCCCCACTGCCTTGAGGTGAAACCGTATGTGGAAGAATTTGCAAAAGATCACAATTTGACGTGGTGCAACGTTGCAGAACTGGACGCAGATTGCTCTCAAATTGTTGAGAATTTGGGGATTAAATATGTACCAACTCTGGTTGTGATGAACAGTGAAACGCACGTCTATACGGGTTTCAGTGAGGTTAAGAGGGCGTTGGAGGGGTTGAAATGAAGGGGTTAGCAGTCCTTCTCTCCCTTGCGGGAGTGGTTGACTCTGCCTATCTCCTGCTCAGCGATACAATTGCCTGCCCGATAGGAGCGTGCGCTCCCATATCGATCTTCTCCCTCCCGCCATTTCTTCCTGCACTTCTTGGTCTTTGCTGGTTTATCCTTTCCCTGTTTGTTTTCCTTACAAACGTTAACAGGAAACTCTTAACGTTCTGGAGGTTCTCAGGCGTTTTTGGAGCATCTTTCCTGGGAACCTACGCCGTTCTTAACTCTTACTTCTGTCCTTACTGTTTTACCGCCTACGGGATAGGAATTCTGGTTGTGGCCATATCCGAAAAGCTATACGGCTAAGGCTTTAGGATGGACTTTACAGTCAAAACCTAAGCTAGAACTCCCCTTTCCTTACAAAATCCAGTGGTATATTCCCTTTGTGGACAGCAGTGGCGATCAAAACGCCGCTGCATCCCAATTCTTTCAGTCTTTCAAGGTCTTCAATGCTGGAGATTCCACCTCCAAGAAGGACAGGATTCTCGGAGATTTCAAGGACGCTCTCGAGGAGAGAAAAGTCAGTCTTCATGGTTCCAACAGCATGAATCGGCAGTACGATTATTCCGTGGAGTTCAAAGGAGTTCAGGAACTCCACCGCTTCCTGCCAGCTGCTGAACTTTCCCGACGCGTCAAGAAATATCTCCTTGAAGTCGAGGCTCACGTAGCACTTAATGCCCAGCTGAGTGATGTCGAAGGTCTCTGTCCCCACAACCGGTCTGAAGGGCAGGTCTTCGAGCTCTTCAGGACTTCTGAAGCCGCAATCAGCAATGAGCTCTTCAACTCTTGCTGAGAGCTTTTGCAAAATATCGTAGTTTTCCCCCCGTCCCATTATTCTGTCGAGGTCTGCGGCGTAAAGGTATCTTGGTTTAATTTCGTCAATCACAGTTAGAGCGTCATCGGAGGTAACGAGCCTGCTGATAGTGGTGATGGGAGGATATCTCTCCCTTTCGCCGCTTTTGCCTGCTACAACTCTTCCCTGCTTTAAATCAACCACGAAAAATACCTTCATGTTTTTCCGTCTGCGGTGAGATTAAAAAGGAAATGTTAAATAAACTGAAGCATACAGCCAGCAGGTGATAAAAATGGTTGTGAAAGTTGGTGTTTTGAAGATGGGTGCAATTGGCACCGCTCTGCTCGTCGAGTATTTGCTTGATGAGAGGGCTGATAGAGAGGACATTGAGGTGAGAGTTGTAACAAGTGGCGCCAAGATGCAGCCGGAAGAGGCTGTTGTGGCCGAGAAGCTCAAGGAGTTCGACCCGGATGTTGTAATTGTGATCTCACCAAACGCAGCCCTTCCGGGTCCAAAAGCTGCCAGAGAAGCCTTTGAGGGCAAGCCCGTTATCGTAATCAGCGACGCTCCAGCCAAGAAGGCTAAGGACGAGCTGAAGGAGAAAGGATTCGGATACATCTTCATCAATGCCGACTCCATGATTGGTGCGAGGAGGGAGTTCCTCGATCCAACAGAAATGGCACTCTTCAACGCTGACGTTGTTAAGGTTCTTGCTGCTACCGGAGCCTTCAGAATTGTACAGGAAGCGATTGACAAGGTTATTGAGGATATCAAGGCCGGAAGGCAGCCTGAACTTCCACAGGTTGTTGTTACGGCCGAAAGGGCAGTAGAGGCTGGCAAGTTCACCAACCCCTACGCCAAGGCAAAGGCAATGGCCGCCTTCTACATCGCTGAGAAGGTTGCAGACATTGACGTGAAGGGCTGTTTCATTGAGAAAGACCCGGAGAAGTACATCCCGCTCGTTGCTTCAGCTCACGAGATGATGAGAATCGCCGCTATCCTTGCCGACGAGGCAAGGGAGATTGAGAAGGGCAACGATACAGTCTTCAGGAACCCGCACTCCAGAGAGGGAGCAATCCTCAGCAAGACCCAGCTGATGGCCAAGCCTGAATGAAGTATTAATGAAGCGAAGAATTTTAATTTCAATTTTTATTTTCTTCGTCTTAATCTTTAGCTATTCGATTTTGTTTGTGGCGATAATGCACACCTTTGAGGGGCAGGACTATACCTTTGTTGAGGGAGTTTACTGGGTAATTTCAACAATAACAACAGTTGGTTACGGAGATATTACCTTCACCTCTCAGGTTGGCAAGATTTTTTCCATAGTAGTCATGATGAGTGGAGTGATTTTCTTTTTCGGTTTTCTCGTTCCCTACGCTGTCATTCCATGGGCAGAGCAGAGGTTGAGACTTTCTCTACCAACAGAGGTTAAGATGAGCGAGCATCTGATAATATGCGGCTACAATCGCTTTACGAAGGAGTTCTGCAAAATTCTGAAGGAGTTTGGAATCAGGTATGTCGTGGTTGAGAGGGATGAGAACAGCGTTAGAAAGGCGCTCTCCGATGGAATAAATTGCATTTACTCTGACGGCTCAATCGAGTCTTTCAGGAAGAGCGGAATTGAGCGGGCCACATCGGTAGTGGTGGCGTGGGAGGATGTGGAGGCTATTCTTGACACGCTTCTAACGCTTAGGAACTACAGTATTCCAAAATATGTCGTGTACGGAGACCACAGGTATACGAAATACTTGCTCTATGCAGGTGCGACCAAGGTCTTCTTGCCGAAAAGCCTCATTGCATCCAGCATGGCAAGGACGATTCTGGAGGAAATCCACATAGGGAAAATTGAGGAGGTGCTTGGTGGCCTTTACACCGCAGAAATCGTCTTGCCCAAGAGCATGAAGGTGTCAGAACTTGAGGAAAAAGGGCTGAGAGTTATTG
>DAINRD010000145.1:3064-4493 GCA_036742095.1 Archaeoglobus sp.
AGAGGAGTGATGTATGAGGGTACTCATTTTAGGCTACGGTGACGTTGGGAGGACGGCTGCAAAAATACTGATGTCCAGGGGAGTTGAGACTGTTGTTGTCGACGAAACCTTTGGAGAGCTGGAGCTTACAACTGAAATGGAATTTATAAAGGCCGACGTGACTGCTGAAAAATTCTGGGAGAACATTGACGTTGAGAACTTTAATGCAGCAATCGTCGCTCTGCCCGAAGACCTTCACGCTATTTTCTGCGTTTTATCCCTGAGGAGGAAAAAGCCAGACATAAAGATTTACGTTAGATGCAACGAAACGGAGAATGCTGAAAAGATGTACGCTGCGGGTGCAGATTACGTTATAATTCTTCCCATAGTTGCAGCAGAAATGATGCTTTCAGAAATCTTTGGCGAGTCCATCAAGAGAGAGCTGAGCTTCGAGAACATTGAAATTGTGCATCTTACTGTAGTTGAGGGTTCAAAGGCCGAAGGAAAAACCATCGGAGATCTGGAAAAGTTCGGAGTGATTGTTCTCGGTGTGGAATGCAACGGTGAAACGCACACAAGCCCTGATTTTAGGATCAGAGGTGGTTGCAGGATTGCAGTTGTGGGGAGAAAGGAGAATCTCCTGAAAGTTGAGGCTGAGGTTGGAGTGAAGAAAGAATAAAGTAGAAATCAATACATCTTTCATGGTAAAAGTTTACGTCCTTGTAGATAACAAGGTGGTGGATTTAAGACCACCTGGAATGAAAGCCGAATGGGGGTTTTCTGCATACATTGACGCTGGAGAGCCCGTTTTGATGGATTCTGGGCAGTCCGACATCGCTTTCAGGAACATGCTGGTGAGGGAGCTTGAGCTGCCGCAAAAGATGGTGCTGAGCCACGGCCATTACGACCACACGGGAGGATTGATGAACGTTTTAAGGCCAAAAATGAAGCTTTACACCCACCCTCACGCCTTTCTGCCGAGGTTTTACAAGGGAATGCACGTGGGGTTGCCCTTTGTGAGGGAGAGGATTGAAGCAATGGCGGAGGTTTTGGAGGTTACAGAGCCCAAAGAGGTTGCAAAGGATGTGTGGATGCTTGGAGAGGTGCCGAGGAAGCACGAGGAGGCACTGCTTGAGGAGTCGTACATCGTGATGGATGGGGAGAAGCAGTTTGACAGGCTGCTCGATGACACGTCTATTGCGGTGAAAACTGAAGGAGGAGTGCTGCTCGTCCTCGGATGCTGTCACGCAGGGCTGAGGAACACTGTTGAGTGGGCCGAGGAGGTTGTGGGAGATGAGGTGAAGTACATTGTGGGAGGAACGCATCTGATTGCCTTCAAGCCTTCAGAGCTCCCTGAAATTATCGGATGGCTTGATGCCAGAATCGAGAAGATTGCGCCCTGCCACTGTACTGGCTTGGGCTATGAGTTCGTGCTGAGGGAGAAGCTGGG
>DAINRD010000146.1:0-4465 GCA_036742095.1 Archaeoglobus sp.
ACTTTCACTTCGGTCACGGATACAACTTACCGCTGTGGGGAACTTTTTTAGCTCTTTGGAACTGGTCACCTTGTACAGGAGGTCTAACTGTGAATCCAAGCGATGTGCATAAAAAATGGGACTTTAACAACGAGTGGGTTTTCCTGCATAGCTGCAACGTCCTGAGCGATAAACAGGGTTGGGGAAGTGCACTGAAGTATTCCCACATTATAATGGGTTTTTCGACGACCACCTACACTAGCACAGACTTAATAGACAGATTTTTCAGGGCTGCAGTAGATTGGGACTGGACCCTGACGCAGGCCTATTACTACGCCACGAAAGAAAGCTACGACGAGAATGTCAAAGCCGTAATTATAGCCGACACTGAAGAGCAGTATAACAACGACCATCTTTGGGGGCAGGGTTATGTGGCTCCAGACGAATACCCAGATGACGACATAGTTTGGTTTACAGAATGGTCGTGCTAAGGTGGAGAAATATGAAGGTTGTGTATATCGCTATTGCGGTCTCAATTGCTTTATCGGTTGTGGGAATTGCAACAACCTTCGCTATAGAGCAGCATCGGGTTATTTTAAAAACTGAAATTCCTGAAAAACCAGCGAAAGTAAATTTATACATCCAGAAAGGTGAGGAGAGGGATTTCTACATATCAGACGATTTGATGAAACCAAAGGAGAACTTGCCATCCAATGGGACGGCCTTAAAAATTGCCGAGGAGTTTCTTACAAAGAGGAGTTTGCCCGGCGATGCTAAACTCGTGATGATCGAGAGAGTGGAACTGAAGGGGTTGAATGTAAAGACCGGCGAAGTTACAGCTCAGAAACCGCTTTTCGTTTCAATTAAATACAAGCGAATCTTGAACGGCTCACCTGTGGTGGGGCCGGGAGATGAAATCGAGGTAGCCGTAGCGAAAGATGTGCTTTACTTTTCAAAGAAGTGGAAAATACTTGAACGGGTTGCAGAGGTGAACGTAATTCCGGCTGCTGAAGCTTTGAAGAAGCTTGAAAAAGGTGAGATTCTGAACAAACCAATGGGGCTCGCATATCCCGTAACGATACACCGCATCGAGCTCGGCTACTACTCCGGAGAGAAGGAGTTCTATCCCGCTTGGATATTCTACTGTAAAGACTCCGCTGGAAACGATCTGAAGCTGGCAGTTAAAGCGATATGAAGCCAACTGCGATAGCTACAGGAAGAGACGTCTTCCAAGATGTTTTTAAGGCTATATTTTTTTATTTGATTCTTGAAAAACCCTTTGACTTTTTGCAACTCGCAATTTTGCTTTTCGCGATTTTTGTTGGCACGTATTTGATTAGGAAGAGGGAGAGAGCAGCGAAGTTGCTAGGAAAAGTATTGGTGATCACCGGAATCGTCATCTTAGTCCTCAGGATTGTCGTAGTCATCTATCTTGCAATGCAAATGTGAGACAAACTGACTACTTTTCCCACATCAGCTACGTTGAATGAAGTGGGGAATAGTTTGAAACGCGTTTCAAACTCAACACCTTACTGCTGTTTCAACCAAGACTGTTTGAGCGCCGAGGAGGGGCGCAATGACACAAATACCCAACTAAAGGGAGGGTGAGAAGATGAAGAAGAAGTGGGTGGTAACCATGCTGTTGACACTGCTGGTTGCAGTAGCATCTGCAGCAGCAACCGTTAACATAGACAGCCTTGGACTGAAGATTGTGGAAAAGACAGACCAAACAGTACTTCCACTAAACGATATTATGCCAAACATAAAAGTTCTACCTTCTACTGAAAAGCAGAGGACAGAAAAAGCTATAGTGGATATAAGTGACCTTAGCCTACAAGTTACTGAAGGCAAGATCACGAAAATAGCTCCGAAGAGCTTTTACTTCTCGGGCTCTCTCGATCCGGGTTATGCAGCGTTGCACGGTTCGTTTGCTTGGTCAAAGGGGGACAAGGTTAAAGTTAGTGTTTCATGGACACCGGGAAATCAGAACATTTACGTCGGCATATACGATCGCAACACAGGAGAGGGCATAGCGGTGGAGTTTACAGGAGGTTCTGATCAATACGAGTTCACAGTTCCTTGGGGAAGCAACAACTGGGCAGTGTTTGTCGGCAACCCGAGCACGAATGCAAAGTCTGTTCAGTACAGCGGATATGTCGAAGAGCTGTAAAATATTTAGTTTTTATTTTTTTATTATTTCCAAAAAATAAGTGAAAATTGGAGGTGAGAGTGTGAAGACATGGCTGAATAGGATTGTATTAGTCGGAGTGTTGCTGGCGATAGGTGCAATAAGTGCGGTAGTGGCGACTAATGGTGGAGGAACGTTCGAGTATCTCTCTCTCAACACTCCTAATGCCTACAAAATTGTGGGAAGTTTAGACAATGACTCAGTATCGGTGATGTCACCAGACGGACAAGTGTATACGATGAGGATTCACTACAAGGAAATAGATGAAGCTGGAAAAATCGAAAAGAATGGAGAGAATCTAACGATCTCAGTGGGTGGAAATGTAGGTGAGATTAAGGTTGTCGGTTTCAACCTTACAGAAGAGCAAAAGCAGAGAGCGATAGGAATGGCTTTAAACGATGAAAAAGTTAAGGAATTGATAGATGGCAAGAACTACACAATCCTGACAGTGGGGCCATGGGTGAGAATTGGGGCAATCGGCAGTAAGACAAGGTTGGGAACGGAGCAGGAGGCGGAACTTGTAGGGGCGAGCGTCTGGCTGAAGGTAGAAAACAAGTGTTACTATGTGGGAGTTAATTTCGAGAACGACAAGGTGGATGTTCAGGAAATAGTGTGTATGAATTAATGTTTTAATTTTTTTAATTTTTTTAGGTGGTAGGATGAAGCCGAGCATAACGAGGAAAGATTTGATCTTTGCATGCATACTCGTTATTTCGTCATTTATACTCACTTACAAACTACTTACGCCAGTCCCTTTAGTGATTTCAATAGACGGTGCAACAATCTCATCAGAGAACTTGCCAAAATTCTTCACTTTCACCGATGTGGTTGTAATCGCAATTTTCTCGATCTTACTCGGATTCAGCATTTCAAGCTTGCTAACTCAGGCAGAACTCGGGAAACCTGCCTCAGAAATTGTTCTTGAAGATCGAAAAAAGAGATGGGAGGAAATAGCTAGGACTCTCAAAGAGGACGAAGCGAAAATATACAAAATTATCTTAGAAGCAGGGGGAATAATCCAGCAGTCTGAGCTTGTCGAAAAGACTGGAATGTCGAAAGCAACAGTCAGTAGAACGTTGGACCTTTTAGAAAGCAAAGGTCTAGTAGAGAGAAGGAGGAGAGGTATGGGGAACATAGTTTTGCTAAAATAAAATCTAATGGAAACAAAAAATAAAAGTTGCAGAAAGGTAGGGTAAATAGGGGGTATAAAATGGGGAAAGGTTTGTATGCCGGAATAGCTGTTCTTGCAATCCTAATAACACTGCCGATTATTTATAACCTCCTATCACCCGTTGTTGCCGAGGGAATTGTCGATCACAAAGCTGTGGTAGGTGTGGTGAGGGATACAGCGTACACTATCCTGACAGTTCGTCTGATCGATAAACGGCGGCGGTAAAGGAGAGGCTTTGGCGTACTTTACGAGCAGAGAAGAATTCAACAAAGTTAAAGTGGGAGATAAGGTTAAGTTTGAGGTTTCAAGGCTCACAATTGAAAGATTCATACACATCGAATCTTATCGAACCGGCGATGTCGAAAACATATTCCTTTGGAAGAATGGAAAGGTGAAGGCGATACCTCAGGAAAGTCCCCAATATGCCAAGACGAAAGGTATTCTGGTGTCTACTCTCAAGAGTCTGAACATACAGGCAAGATGTTATTTCAGTAAGGATGACATTCAAAGGATAAGAGAAGAAAACGAAGTTGTGGAGCTACGGTTTGCACTTCCTGTGAACATTACAATCTCGCAATGGGTTGACCCAGATGGTAGAGATCACATTCCTGCAGACGAAAAAGGTTATAGAATTTTGGATAATGTAAAAGCAGTTCTTTTCATTACAGAGGACAATCTGAACATGGGATTAAATGGTCATGTTTTGGTCTATCATGAGGTTGGAGGAGGTGTAAATCACGATGGATGCTGGGCAATAGGAGAGGAAGATAACGGTGGAATAGACAAAAGATGGATCAATGAGCTTGAAGGCATTACTTCATTAGAGTTACGTCAACTGGATGGGTTGATGACTCCACCGCTCCAGAAGCTTGAAGACATTTCGAAACAGCATTCAACTGTTAGAAAATACCTCGAAACCGCAGCCTACGCCACTCCCAATCGCACAAACCAATGCCCCCAGACCTCCAGACGCCAAGGTACATAGACTGCTACTAGCTATTCCGCAAATAAAGCTGCAGTAATCAGTGCAGGCTGAATCAATTGTCATTGTGAAACTACTTCCCTTATACTCCCCCATCTCCCTCTCAACAACCCTGCTCAAATAGTTCAGCTCGTTCTTCGCCTTG
>DAINRD010000147.1:0-1613 GCA_036742095.1 Archaeoglobus sp.
CTCATGCTTTGGCTTGGAGCAATTTTGCTGAGTCAGAGAGTCATAGAAACCGTATGCAAGGGAATAACTACTCTCGACCCAAAATCGGGTTTTTCAGCTCATTTTGGTGCTGGAATAAGCGTGCTGATTTTTACAACTTTTGGAATGCCAATATCCACGACATACTGCATGATTGGTGGCATAGCTTCCGTCGGGTTTGCAAAGAGTGTACGGGCTGTTAGAATCGAAACTCTAAAAAGAGTTGTCCTGAACTTCGTAACTGTTCCAATCTTTGCCTTTGTTGCTACTTTTTCGATTTCGACAATTATAATCAGTTTTTTGTAAAATGGAGGCTTTAGAAAAGGGTTGGAAAGTCTGTATGCGATACATTACGAAACAGCAATGATTAATAAACATAGTCAACGGTGTAATATAGTAATAAGATCAGCGCAAAAAAGTTAGAATTAACTCAACTATTAAGAATTAAAACTGCATCTGCAATTTTTAATGCCTTGTCGAAGCTGCGCTTTCCGCAGATTGCCATGCTAAAACCCTCGATTTTCGAGATTTTCTCCAGACATTTTTCAATGGAACCATAACTCACCATTGACTCTGACGCTACGCCAATTGTGCTCAAAAAGTTTTTAATTTTTTCAAGCTTCGCCTTCTCATTCATCCAGTATTCGGTGAGAATCTCAACGAGCCTCGGAATCGGCACGAGCGGATGTATCAACTCTTCCTTGCTGACCTTCCCCTCTAAGGCCTCTTCTATATCTACAACGCGAACGAGAAAGACTTTTTTAAGTCCAAATTTTCTCAGGTGTTCAAAGATTCCTGGAAAATCATTAGTTTTCTCAAGGATGTAAGCTGGTCTTTCAAACATGTTTCTGAAAATTAACTCGTAATAGCTTTTTCCCGCATCAGGTCTTGACTTAATCAAAAGACATGGTATACTCGAATTTTTTGCTATTTTCTCTGCCGTCTTTCCCAAGAACAGTGGACTTCCGCTTCTAGATGGTGCGACAACCAAATCAAAGTCTTCTTCTACTCTTGAAATCTCTGCAATTGGATCCAGTGCTACAACTACTTTAACAGATACCTTTGAAAACTCTTTCGAAAGCTCATTTGCGACTTCTTCGAGTTTTCTTGTTGCCTTATCCTTTAAGCTTGTAATAAAGTTGTCCACATCTGATATACCCCCCTCAATAAGCATTGAGATGTCGTATTCCACTGTATGAAAAAGTGTAAGCTCTTCGGTTCCGTATTTTTTGAACTCCGTCAACGCACGAGCACAGGTAATTGAGACATCCGTAAGGTCTATTGGATACAATACTCTCTCAAACATACTATATCACCGGCCACTGGGGTTTTAAAAAACTCTCCTCAAATTCATTCTCCATCTCATCAAGCTTTCTCTTTAAATCTCGAAAGACCTCAAGTATCTTGTGCTCCTCTTTTGGGGCAGTGTCAGATATTTTTACAACTCCCAATATCTCTCCTTTTCTCACGACTTTGCCAGACTCTGAGAAGACGACTGCAGTATTTATCTCTCCCCCCCTATCCGAAATAAGAAGGTCTACAATCTCCACACTGCTGTGCCTTAAAACATTCACCGGAATTATGATCGAATTGGG
>DAINRD010000147.1:1623-2812 GCA_036742095.1 Archaeoglobus sp.
TCCTCAAGATTGAAAAGCCTCTTAGTAGCTTTTTGTCCTCATCGGCAATTATGAGTTCCCATCTGCCAATTATGCTTAATTCTTTAGGAATTACTTCTCGCATACTGTTTATGATATCGCCATCAATCATATTACTTTTTCATACTGGAAGTAGTTAAACTTTACTATTAACTATCACACATTAAATCTACTTTTCGCATGGTCTCTAAAAAAGAAAAAATGTGAAAAATTATTTAGGCCTCGCTCTTTTCTCCAATCTCGATTAATGAGACCTCTCTTATGATTTCTCTTATCTTCGGTGTGTAATTTGATTTTACAACTATCACCGGTGCATCAGTTTCGAAGACTATATTTTCCTCGCATCCACCCTGTATTAGCTTCCTGAAGCGACTCTTTTTCTCAGCACCGTAAACTATGATGTCTGGTTTGAAAGTCTCTTCAATTCTCTTGATTTCCTCGTCTGCAATTCCTATGTGGTAGCCGAGAACCTCATAATCGATTCCCGCATCTTTTAACTTTTCTGTGGTTTGAATAATTACCTTTTCAGCCTTCGAAACCATTGGAGCGTACTTCTTTCTTTCCAGACCCTCAGATGGGAATGCTACAGGCTCCTCGTCTTTTATGTAGAACACATAAATCTTGGACTTCAGCCCAGAGAGGTGCAAGTCTATCGCGCACTCCGTCGCTTTGTCTGAAAGCTCGCTATCGTCCACAATCAACAAAACCTTCCAAACAAACTCCCCCAACATTTTTCACACCTCCTTCTTACTTTCAGCCTTCTTAACACTAATACCCAAACCTTCAAACACGAAATAGATTGCAAAACCCCACCAAAGCGTGTAGACGACGTAAAAAACCAGCAAAGCTCCTCCGATGGCATCTATAGGTTTCGCATCAATCCCGTAGAAGTTGTATGCCGGCTCAACCCCCCTTGTTAAGACCTGCGTTTTTATGAACAGACTCTCCTCGAATCTCCCTTCCTGTTCAAGCTTTTTTGCTATTGCACTGAGAGAGGTGTGCCAGAGGTAAAGCGCCTCTTTTGCGGACATTCCGTATTTTTCTTTAAAGTAGCTCTCATCGTTGTAGTATCCTCTATCTGCATCGTTCAGTGCTAATACAAGTATTTCACCGAGTTTTCCGTTAATGAATACCTTTGAGCCTTTTTGCTCGGCAAAGTTTGCATAAAGCA
>DAINRD010000147.1:2822-4434 GCA_036742095.1 Archaeoglobus sp.
TGGCAGTTTTTCTTGCACTTTCGACATCCTTCATATCGATTTCAAGGGAGATCGCTGAGTGAAGCTTCTCAGCCCTGCTCTTTATCTCGGGAATGAAGTAAGAAGAGTGTTTGGCGTAGGCACTGAAGCGGTCGTCAGCATAAGCGACGAAATTCTTTCCGTCAAACAATGGATTCAGCATGACCGCAAGGACTGCTAAGAAAGACAGCACAAGCACCATTCCTACTCCAAGCGCTTTTTTGTTCATGACTCACCCCTCCCTAAGCTCGGAAAGGTTGGTTACAAACTTCGAGAAAACCCACACAGCGAAGAACGTGACGATTGCGAAGAATGTAACCAATCCTGCAAATTCGATTGCCGACGCAACGTTCTTATCGAGGCTTATCCAGCCGGCTGCGTTTAGCTTAGAGGGCAAAGCGGAGAGACGGTTTACGAATCCTGCAAGAATGACAGTTGCATAGAACCCGCGAATGTGCATTCCCCTGACAACCTTGGTTACAAGGGAGCCAATTTGAATTCCTATGAGTGAACCGAGGAGCAAACCCATCGCAAGTGTGTAGAAAACGAAGCCGTAAATTGCGTACTGGAATACTGAAGAGTAGCCTGCAGTTATTATGATCTGGAAAATATCGGTTCCGACCGTAGTGAAGGATGAGACGCCCAGGAAGTACACATACATCGGGAACGTCAGGAAACCGCCGCCTACACCCATGATCGCTGAAATCAGACCGACTATAAAACCGCAGAGTATTACGAACCAAGCGGAAACCCTTCTACCGCCCAAATCGTGGTCGAATGTCACCATCGGTGGAAGGTTTACGGATTGAACTTTCATGGCAAGTCTCGTCATTCCCATGGCAGTTCCACCGTTTGGCAAAGTTTCCACCTCACCACCGTCAAAACTCGCAGCTCTTTTTCTGAGTGACAGATAGTCTTTTAGAGCAAAGAAGCCAAGAAATCCGAGCATGAGGACATAGACAATGTTTATGAATACATCGCTCAATACAGGATTTGCGTAGTATATGGTTCTGTTTATCGTTCCCCCTACGGTTGCACCGGCTATTGAACCCACTACGAAGGCTATGGCAAGAGTCACACAGACATTTCCGAGTTTTCTGTGCACAATCGTTCCCATTATGCTCTTGGTAAAGATGTGGAACTGATCGGTTCCAACAGCTAAGATCCCCTTGACTCCGGCGCTCATCAAGGCGGGGGTGATTATGAAGCCACCCCCAGCACCTATACAACCCGTAATAAGCCCAGCAATTAGTCCTATGAATAAACTAACCGCAAGCATCTCAAATGTTGAGTGAACCGGTGCATAGGCGCTCTTACCCCCCAAAATTTTTGGGAAAGTTTCAGCAGAGGTGGTTAATAAAATCATGGGAACTAAGGTCAGAAGGATCATGGTGACGTATCTGCGCCTGTCCTGGATAATTCTCATCGAAGTTTCATAGTCCCACTTTGCGTAGGCTACTGCACCTGTCAGCATTAGTTCATATATTTTCCGAGCATTTCTGAACATATCTATCACCACCCTACCAATTCATATATTATATTCTCAACTCCTACTTTCCAAGAAAGAGTATGAAACAGGTCGTATTTATATTTT
>DAINRD010000148.1:0-4398 GCA_036742095.1 Archaeoglobus sp.
AACGACAGCCTTTGCTCTGTTTTTTACTCCCTGAACTCCTCTAACACACCATACTGGATGCTGAATTGCCGCCTCCTCGGCCTCTCTGACTCTCTCAATTGCCTTCTCGAAAGTATCCAGAACTTCATCCCTGTAACTTTCAAGCACACTTTCAGGGTTTATGGCCCTGAAAACAGTCGGTGAGCTTTTCAGACTTTCAATCAGCCCCTTCTCCTCAAGCCCCCTCAGCACCTCGTAAACCTTGTTTCTCGGCACTCCACTCATTTTGTGGATTTCGCTCGCCGTAGCTTCTCCCTTCATGGCAAGGGTGGAGTAAACTCTCGACTCATAGTCACTGAATCCAAGCTTTTTCAGTGCATCAACGATTTCTTCCATTGTTACTACGAGGGTAACAACAAAATTATATAGTTTTTTATGGAGCAATCAACCATGCGAATGATCATCTTTTCAGCGACCCTCCTGATTCTCCTGGCGATTCATGCTGTCAGCGCCAATGGCATTTCGGCAAATTTTGAGTTTCATGCGAGCGTTGCAGGTAGTAACGTCCTGCATCCAGGCGAAAAGAAGTCCGTGACAGTCATTCTGAGCTGTGAGGTGACGGGAGGGCTCGATTATCTTCTGATAAACGAGAACAACTCTGAGATGATTTCAAACGTTCTGCCGATGCTTACAATGGCAAAGTCAGTTATTCTTGAACCCAGAAGTTCTCAGATTGAGGTGGAAAGTGAGAGCATTCTTGTGGGAGATATGCCATGCGGTATGGCGGTGCCAATAAATATCCTCGTCAGCGTTGACAAGGATGCTTATGAGGGGAAGCAAAGACTTTACTTCGACATCACCTACTCAAAAACCAGGATGGATTTGGAGGGTAAGAATTACACCATAGGCTTTGAAACTGGTAAAGAGGCGTCAGTTGACGTTGAATTTGAAGTAAAGAAGATGGACTACGATTTTGATATCATCTCAATCACCTCAGAACTCGTAGCTGGAAGAGAGGGAGTTCTGGTTGTGAAGGTTGAAAACAGCGGGGAGAACGCTCTCGAAGATGCCGTGTTCATTCTAAACGCCACTCCACCGCTCATGGTCAATCCAAAGGCCATGTCAGTTTATGCAGGTGATCTGGATGTGGGAGATAGCTTTGAGGCTTCCTTTAAAGTTTACGTCCCTGAAGGGGTTTTCCAGCAATCATATCCCGCAGAAATTGTGGCAATCTTCAGAACTGCTTCAGGAATACCCTACAGAGTCTCAAAACCCATCGGGCTGAAAATTGAAGGTACTGGTTATTTCGATGTGGAAAAGCTCGGTGAATTCCTCAGTGCTGCGAAAACCCTCAGGGTTCAGCAGAAGATTGAGATGCCGTCCCTCCCTATTCCATCCATCCTCCAGAGCTCTTCAACAGATCAAACGGCATCGCAGGCCATGAGCAATGTAATTACAATACCATCGAGGGGCTATCTGGCCCTGAAAATCACGAATACTGGTGAGAGGATAAGGGATGCCTATGCGACACTCCTCTTTGATAACCCCCTCCTCCAGTCACCCAGCACTCCCTACCTTGGTGATATGGAGAAGGGGGAGAGCAGGAATGCCGTTTTCTACATAGTCTCCTCAGCACCGCCCGGAAGTTATCTCGGCTACGTTTTAATCAAATACAGGGATGAATACGGAGACGAAGTTGTTGGACCAAAAATTTACGTTACAGTTGATGTTAAGTCTGAGGCAGGATTGAAGGTTTCGAAGATTGAAACCTCCAACCTCGGGATTGGTTTAACCGGAGAAATTAAGCTGAGCTTTGGTGAGTCAAAGGTCAAGAACGTCAAACTTTACATCCTCTCTCCCGATGCCACGATAACCCCCGTAACGTCTTCCGCATACGTTGACAGCTTTAATGACAACGCAATTTTCAGAGTTTCAGTCTCGGATGATGCAGTTGAGGGTAAACATCTCCTATACCTCGTAGAAACCTTTGATGACGAATTTGGGAGTGATTTGGTCAGTGTTGAGGAAATTCCCATCTACATAGCTCCAAAACTTGCAGCATTTCAGGTTGTATCCGTGAAAAGCGATTTGAGGCCAGATGCAACTGGTAATGTTTTCATCGAGCTTAAGAACGGCGGAAATGCAGAAATATACAACGCCGTTGTTATGCTTGAAGTCTCTCCACCCCTCACAGTTGCAGGTACAAGTGCACTGGGCGGAATGATTGGACAGTCGCAGCCGGGAGAGTACTTTGTTGGAACCTTAAAGCCGGGAGATGTGGTAAAGGTGAGGTTCAGAATCGATGTTGACAAGGATGCGGGAGAAGGGAGTTATCCGGCGTCATTGAAGGTGAGATACTACGATGAGAGGGGATACGAGCACACCTCCAACTCAATCGTTATTTCTCTGGAAGTAAAGCCATCTCCACCTTACATTCTCTACTCGGCCATCGCAGTTGCAGCCATTGGTTTCTTAATAGCTGCAGCCATAGTACGCAGGAGGAGAAAGCAGTAAAAACTTTTTTAACCCCCTATTCAAACTTTTTCCATGCTTCCAATGAACCCAAAGCAGATGAAAAAGATGATGAAGCAGATGGGCATTGAGATGGAGGAATTAGAGGCTGAGGAAGTGATAATCAGAACCAGTGACGAGGAGCTCATTTTTCGCAAACCAAACGTTTCGAAGATTTCTGCAAGGGGCGTTGAGACCTTTCAGGTGATTGGGGAGTACGAAGTGGTCAAAAGAACGCCAAAAATCAGCGAAGAAGACGTAAAGCTGATAATGGAGCAGGCTAACGTGGATGAGGAGACTGCAAGGAAGGCTCTGGAAGAGGCTGGCGGTGATTTGGCAGAGGCGCTGATGAAACTGCAGGAATGAGGCCACCCGTTGTTTTATCGAGGGGAAAGCACAGCTTTCTTGTAGAAAAATTTGAGGGTGAACTACACACCCACCACGGTATTATAGACCTTCAGGAGCTGAAAACGAAGGATTACGGTCAGGAGGTCAGGACTCATCTTGGTGTTAGGTACAAAATTCTCCCATTCAAGCCGGCAGATTTTTTCAGACACTTCAAGAGAGGGGCGACACCAATAATGCCCAAAGATATTGGAGCTATTATCGCATACACGGGTTTATCGCCAGATTCCCTTGTTTTCGATGCTGGAACTGGAAGCGGAGTTCTTGCCGCTTATCTGGCTTACTTCAATAAATTCGGGGAAGTGGTGACAGTAGAGAAGAGGCCTGATTTTGCTGCCATAGCGAGAAAGAATTTTGAGAGTGCAGGGCTTAAAAACATACACCAGATTGTTGGAGACGCTGTGATGATTGCTGACGCCCTCAAAGTTGAGTTCGACCTCATAACCCTCGACATGAAGGATGATGTGGCCTTCATTCCAAAAGCCAAGAAAATTCTCAGGCCCGGCGGTTACGTTGTTGTTTACAACCCCTACATGGAGGCTGCGAGAGACGTTTACAGGGAAATGGAGAAGCAAGGGTTCAAAGAGCTCGAAGCTTTTGAGCTTCTGAGGATCGATCTGGACATAAAGAGGGTGGGAACGAGAACGTCAACGAAAGTCTGGCATACAGGTTATTTAGTGTTTGGCAGGAACTTTGGGTGAAGAAGTCTGAATACTGTTGGGGAGAGGAGACAGGAAATTATGGTGAAAGTAACCAGTGCAGTTGCTTCAAATTCAGTTATAATGCCAGCAGCCAGTCCTATGGCAACTCCCGCAACGGTGAGGCTGAGTTTTGTTGATTGAAGGAAACCCATTGAAAAGGCCTTTCTCAAACCAAAGGACGGGGCAAAAATCAGAGAGGGAGTGATTTTCACAACAAAAGAGATGACAAGAAGCAGAAGGACGAATTCGAGATTTCCCAAGGCCTGAAAAACGTTCAGCTCGCTTCCTGTTTTGATGAAGAAGATGGGAATGAAGAAACCAAATCCCATCCCGTATAATTTGTCGTATAGCTTTTTTCCACCTCTGAAGGTTAATGAAAGAAGCACTCCTGCAAGGAATGCACCGAGAATTGCCTCCACACCAAGGAGTGAACTCAAGCCGACGAACAGAATCATTATCGCCAGGCTACCCCTCACTCCAATCTCCGAGGGTTCATCAGAAAACCACTTAGAGATGAATTCAGGGAAGTACCAGATTACAAATTTCCCGAGGCGGTAGGCGAGGAAGAAAGTCACCACAATCAGGAAAGCGAATCCAATCTGAAGGAATCCGGTGAGGAAGTATATCGAAAGGAGAAACATGGTTGAGAAGTCAGTAACGAGAGCTGTGACCATGTTAATCTGCCCGAATTCATCTTTTTCCAGTCCGATTTCTCTTAAAACTGACACCACAACCCCCACAGCAACGTTTGTGAGTATAATCGCGTAAAACAGATCCAGACCAATTGCAGTTACAATTAAAG
>DAINRD010000149.1:0-4375 GCA_036742095.1 Archaeoglobus sp.
GTTCTCTACTATCAGGAGGTAAGAACCTTTTTTGAAAAAACTCCTGATGTAATACTTGTTCTCGATGAGAGAGGTGTGATTGTTGATCAGAACAATTCAGCAGCTTTAGTTTTCGGAGATATCAGGGGAAAGAAATTTCAGGAAATTTGCTCGGAAAACGTTTGCTCCATAGGGGATAGAGTTTACAGCCTTGTAAATGTTAAGGGTCTCAGGAGAAACGTTGTTCTGGGGAGGGACATTACGGATAGAATCAGGCTGGAAAAGGAACCGGAGGACAGGGAGAGGAAGTTCAGGGCTCTGGCAGAGTTGTCGCCTGCAGGCATACTTGTGCACCATCGGGGGAAGATTCTTTTTGTAAACAGCAGCCTGTGCAGGATACTCGGCTATGATATGGAGGAAATCACACAAAAGACAGTCTGGGAGCTAATTCATCCCGATTTTCTTGAGCTGGCAAAGAAAATGATGCAGAGGAGGCTCAGGGGAGAGAGACCGGTTTACGAGCTCAAGATAGTAAGAAAAGACGGCAGTGAGGGGTGGGTTCTGGTTGCAGGAGGAGCAATAGACTGGGATGGTAGAAAAGCCGTGATGGCCTTTGCAGTAGATGTTACTGACAAAAAGCTTATTGAGCAAAGGCTGGAGGAGAGGGAGAGGCTGTTTAAAGGCATCTTTGATAACTCACCTGTGGGGCAGTTTATAGTTTCGAAGGGTGTCTTCAGAATGGTCAACCCTACATTCACACAAATTACGGGTTACTCTGCAGATGAACTCATGGGGAGAAGAAGCCTTGAAATTGTGCATGAAGATGACAGAAGTATAGTAAGGGAGAATGCCATAAAAATGCTCAAGGGTGAGGTGGTAGAGCCTTACAAATACAGAATTGTCAGAAAAGATGGGGAAATCAGGTGGGTTTACGAGATTGTAACCTCGATAACTTACGAGGGTGAAAGAGCTGTTCTGGGGAACGTAGTTGACATAACTGAGCTTGAGACAGAGAGAAAGAGACTTGAGGAGCTCACGTCAATGCTTGAGCTCATAAACAAGACACTCCGTCATGATGTTATGAATGCTTTAACTTCATCCACGGCATTTCTGGAAATGGCCATTGAGGAGGATGAGATGAACCTTGCTGAAAAAGCTCTGACCTCAACGCAGAGGGCTGTTAGCATAGTTAAAAACATGAGGGCCTTTGAAGATGCCATTAAAACGGGGGAGCTGAAATGCGTTGATGCGAGGAAGATTGCAGAGGAAGTTGCCAGCAGTTTTGAGAATGTTCATATCAGTGGTTTTGGAAAGGCCCTTGCCGACGAGGGGTTGAGGAGCGTCATTGAGAATATTGTGAACAACGCTTTCATCCACAGCGGAACCGATAGAGTTGAAATTGAAATTTCGGAAAATGAGAGTTTCTGTGAAATCAGGGTGAAAGACTACGGTGTTGGGGTTCCGGATGAAATCAAGCATAAAATTTTTGAGGAGGGGTTCAAGTACGGCAAGACTGCCCAAACGGGACTGGGACTTTTCATTGCCAGAAAAATAGTGAACAGGTACGGAGGAGAAATCTGGGTTGAGGACAACAAACCAAAAGGCTCAGTTTTTGTAATCAGGCTCAGGAGATGCTGAAATCTGCTCAAGTATTGCATCGCGAGCCGTTCTGTAGTCGGCAAAGCCCATGAAGCCCCCCACCACCTCACCACCGTCTGTGAGAACCAAGGTGGGGAGCATCAAAACGTCGTAATTCTCAGCCAGCTCCCTTTTCTCGTCAACATCCACAATTTCAAATTCAACAGTTCCGTTAAGCTCTTCCTTCAATCTTTCCACAATTTTCTCAAAAGCCCTGCAGTAAGGGCAGTATCTGCTTGTGAAAACCAAGGCCTTCATCACTTGCCCCAGAAGGGATTGTCCTTTCTCTTAATCTCAAGAAACTCCCTAAAGGCCTTCTTTGTCTCCTCATCCAGCGAGTCAAGAAGGTCGCGCTCTATAACCTTCGCATGCCGTTCAGGGACATCAACGTAGAGAACCTCATCCCCCTCAAGCTGCCTGCCAATGGTTACATCCTCAATGGCGATGGCAAGCTCATCACCAGCAGAGGCTAATGCAATGTTCTTGCCCTCCTTCTGCATCGTCCTCACTGCTCCAACCTTCGTGCCGTCAGGTTTGATTAAATCAACCCCTCTCCTCAGCTCTCCTGCCAGAACCCTCACTCCAACAATTGCCGGCTTGCTCCTTCTGAAAATGAACTCCTTCAGAAGCTTGATTTTGCCGGGCTTGATTAAAGCCTCTACCTTCTGCCTCTCCCTCGCCAGCTTCTCTTCCTCTCTCCACTTGACAAAGCTTTCGATGAGAGTGTAGATGATTTCGTGGGAGAAAATCCTGACACCGT
Source organism: Archaeoglobus sp. (assembly GCA_036742095.1). Taxonomy (GTDB): domain Archaea; phylum Halobacteriota; class Archaeoglobi; order Archaeoglobales; family Archaeoglobaceae; genus Archaeoglobus. Next base: position 2,378 of record DAINRD010000149.1, read on the forward strand.
ACTTCTTGGCCTCCTCCTCAACTCCGGGAAGCAGCTTTACGTTGAAGGCGAGAACCACTTTGTTAAGCTCATCTTTGTTGGCGGAGGCATCGACGATGTCCCTCTTATCAACATCCCCCACCTCAGCCTTTTTTATCGGAATGTTCTCCTGCCTCAGCTCGTTGATTAATGCCTCAAGAGAGCCGAGTGTGTCGGTTTTCAGCACCACTCCTTCCTCATCAGTTCTTATGGCAATCTCCTCGTACTCCTTCCTGACTCTCTCCTCGAAGTTCTTAACGTCCTCTTCGCCCTCAACTACCTCGAACTCGCTTCCGGCAAGCACATTTTCGAGGTTGGGGGCAACAATCCTTATACCAGCCGCAGCAGTAACACTTTTCACACTCTCAAATCTGCTCTCCACCCTCATTTCCCTGACGGGCGGGGGCTTCAGAATTGCCTTAACGTTAGTAACAATCACCTCATCCTTTCCTGCAATGGCAATTCTATCCCCAACTTTGAGCGTTCCATCGTAAAGAATAGCGTCGCAGGTAACTCCCAATCCGCGCTCCTCCTTAACCTCCAAGACAGTTCCTCTCCCCTTACCCTCGATGTGGAGCCTCAGGTTCTTCTCAAGGTACCTCTGGGCAAGGCCAACAAGAATGAGGAGAAGCTCCGGAATCCCCTCTCCCTTTAGGGCTGAGATTGGCACCACTGCGACAGTTCTCGTGAAGTCAGATATCCTGTCAAAACGCTCAGCAGAGAAGCCACGCTGGTAAAGCTCTGCAATGAGGTTGTAGAGCCTGTTCTCAAGGTTTTTCTTTGCGAAATCCTCCTGCATCGCGTAGCTCTTCATGAAGGGCGTGTCTTCGTGGCTCTGCCAGCCGGGAATTCTGTCAATCTTGTTGGCGGCAACAACGAAGGGCGTTTTGAAAGTTCTGAGAATGGATAAAGCTTCCTCCGTCTGCGGCTTAAAGCCCTCGTTGATGTCCACAATCAGAATGGCGAGATCTGCCAGAGCTCCACCCCTTCTTCTGAGGTTGGTGAAGGCCTTGTGGCCGGGAGTGTCAATAAAAAGAAGACCGGGAATCTTAACCTCAACCTTCCAGATGTCTTTGCAAATCTGCTTGATGACATCTAGGGGAACCTCAGTAGCCCCGATGTGCTGCGTTATTCCCCCAGCCTCCTTTGCCACAACCCTCGACTTTCTGATTCTGTCCAGTAGTGTTGTCTTGCCGTGGTCAACGTGGCCCAGCACGGCAACAATTGGAGTTCTCAGGATTTTCTCTGTCATCTCTCCTCGTAAATCCAGTCTTCGTCAACCTTCTCCCAGTTCACAATTTCATCATCGCTGAAAAACAGCGAGATTTCTCTATCTGCAGACTGTGGTGAGTCTGAAGCGTGGACAACGTTCCTGCCCACATCAAGCCCGAAATCTCCCCTGATGGTTCCCGGAGCAGCCTCTGCTGGATTCGTCGCTCCAACAAGCGTCCTTACAACCTTTATTGCGTTTTTACCTTCAACAACCATAGCAACAACAGGCCCGCTGGTGATGTAGTCAACGAGGGCCGAGAAGAAGGGCTTTTCCCTGTGCTCTGCGTAGTGACTCTCAGCCAACTCCCTTGCAATCCAGAGCATCTTCATTGCAACAATCTTGAGCCCCTTTCTTTCCAGCCTGCTGATGACTTCTCCAACGAGACCCCTCTGTACCCCGTCAGGCTTTACCATAACGAAGGTCCTTTCCATGGAATCACCTTGAGTAGTGCTTGGTCCACTTCAGCTTTCTTGCCTTCCTCTTCAGCTTGAGCATGTTCTTCTCGCACTTGCCGGAGCAGAAGTAAAAGACTCTCCCATCTCTCCTGACGTACATCTTGCCCGTACCCGGCTCTATGTCGTATCCGCAGAAGGAGCAGACTCTCTTCTCCATCCCTTCACCTCACAGCAAGCTTCCTTGCCTCTCTTGCCGTCTCCTTAATCATAATGATGTCTCCAACCTTTACCGGCCCGAAGACGTTTCTTGTT
>DAINRD010000150.1:0-4349 GCA_036742095.1 Archaeoglobus sp.
GGAACAAAGCGAGGATTGAACTAAATGAGTTGGCTAAGAAGGTTGAGAGGGATTTAGCTGAATACAATGCTGAAGGAACTTCTGGTGCTCTAGTCCTTGACATTGACTTGGTTTGTGATGCTTGTAAATGGCTCGTGGGTGGTTTATGTTCAGGAGCAGTTTCTGGGGGTTGCTGGAAAGGTTGCACTTTCCTATGTACGAGAATCCCTCACCCAATTGGTGCTGTTGCATGTTTGGGAATCTGCCTTACCGCCTGCGAATTTCTATTAGCTTACGAAGCTTGCAACATGGCTTCTGAAGAAGTTTGTAGGAGGGTCAACCTATGTTGAGAACGTTGTTTTTTGCTGGAATTTTTTTAATTGTTCTTTCAATTTTAATTGTACTTGTCTTAGGCGTACTGCTGGGAGAATTTTACAAAATAAGAACTTTAGCCTCTATGCTATTCAGTTTAGGACTGTCTTTAGCAATTTCGTCGAGCAAAACAACTGCAAATCTGGAGAAGGGTACAGAAGCTATATTCAGATTCATAGCGTTCGTTACAATCTTCATTGTAACATTCTTTGTTTTAGAGAGTATTTAGGTGCTGGTGGTGCTGGGGAGCGGGGTGACGCCGGTGATGGCCGGAAGTGGACAGAAAGTAGATGTCGAGTCATTTGCAGAAAGAGATCGGTCTAGCAACCCGAATAAAATAGAGCTTATAATCATTGACCAAATCTTTGAAACCACTCCATATGGATTTTTCATTGCGGCAGGAGCTACTGAGGAAGGTAGAAAAGCGACGTTCTTCTACATAGATGAGAGCAGTTTCAGTAAAAAAGAGAAAAAGGAGCTGAAGGATTTCATGAGGAGTATCTGGAAGAAATATGATGTAAGAATAGAGCACAAAGGTGGTGAAGTGCTCATAACCACGGATTCAAAAGAGCTTAATCTTTCAAAAGAGGAGGAGGCAATGTTTGAGAAGTTTGCAAAAGCTGTAGATGAGTTCTGGCAGAAAAATGGGGTTGAGTCCAAGTGGCTGATTTCGCAGCACCAGGATATTATAAGAGTTGCAACCCAGAAATGGTACCTAAATGAGACTTTAGTAAACATTGCTGCAGACCATGCTGATGATCCGGATTACTTTGACGGAATTTTTGTTCCGTGGTATCACTACTATGAGAATTACGTCTACTTCAACTGGGAATCCGGATTTAGATTCAAAGACGTCATAACATCAGTGTCTTTGAGTCAACGTTATAGAGAATCCCCAGACATTGTAGTAAAGCAATTACTACATCAGAGGTGTTGAAAAATGTTATCAGTCATTATCCTAATATTGCTCATAACCATCTCGACTTTAATCCTCATGAAATTCGAAATATCTTTGAAGAAGCCCTTTACAGCTCTGGTATTTTTATTCGGTCTTCTGTTATCCAACATTTACGTTTTCAGAAACATACTTCCGGTTGTAGCCTACAACGATGTACTCACACCTCTAACAATGGTTCTAACCTCTTTAATCCCAGTATTAGCTTACGTGACAGATGCAAAAAGGGAAAAGATGAACGTGGCACTTCTGTTCATGTGGGTCTATTTATGGACTTTCATCGCGTTATTCTTGGCTCTTTTCGGTCCCACTGGTTTGCCAGGCAAGCCAGTCAATTTGACTGACAGCTACTTTGTTTTTTACTACACTTCAAGATATCTTTTGGTCGTCGGTGGACTCTCAGCAATATGCTACATCGTTCCAAGAATTAAAGAAAATACCTTTATCCTTTTTGCTCTAATCCCTCCAGCAACTTTCATTCTTGTTTACGTCTGGGTCACTCTGCTTAATTTTTATTTTTAAGGCTATTATATTCTCAAACTATGGTCAGAAACTACATATAGCAATTGATGTATTGTTTTAATGGTGGTAGCATGTCGTGGAGGAAGGCTTTAAGTCTGGTTTTGGTGCTGGTGGTGTTAGGAGGGATAGTGCCAGCTATAGCAAACAAGAGTAACCAGATACCTGAAAACAAAATCGAAATCAGGGAAATAAAAGAGAACAGGGCTTTATTGATGAAAGATTTTAGCAAAGTGGTCACTCCTGAAGAAATAGAAAAAATTAGGAAAAGCTTTGTGTACAAAGTTAAGACCTTGTATCCCAAGAAGGTCATATCATACGGCGTACCGGAAATCCCTGAAAACGCAAAGATTGTAGCATATGCGATTAAAGTCGATAGGAGTGGCGTTATCAGCCAATACTATGGAATTGCAGGTGATCTTGAGTCCGCTAAGAAAATCTACGAGAGGGCAAAGAAATGGTACGCCGAGGAAAAGGATTTTTCGATTGAATCAGCGGATGGATGGGTAAGGGTTGGTATGGACGAAGCAGACTATTACCTCAACCCCTACGGTGGTGTCACCAACAATTATGAACTCAGAAAGCTTGCCAATGATGGTTCAACAAAATACGATTGGTTTGCAGTTAAGCAAATCTTTGCCATGGAACCGGGATACCATGTATATAACTCCGAGTGGAAAAATGATAAAGGATACCCTATCCATGATTATTCCGTCAGTGATTTGAATTCACAGCTCCACGATTGGAATCCAATTGGAAGTGTCACAGGTCAAAAAACGATAACAGTATCAATAACTGGAGGAGAAAGTGCTTCAGCTACTTGGAGCTGGAGCTACACCCAGCCAGACGTAACAACGATTGACCACAGCAGCACTTATACTGAAACAGCAAAATGGGAAATGCAGTTCAACAACAACTACGTTCAAACCAACACAGGCGGTATGATGCCTGGCAGTTCGGTGAAAGTACAATCACCAAACTATTGTGGGAGATTCCATCTTATGGATCTGATATCAGAGGGTAAGTTCAAGAAACCTGTGTGGTGGTGGAATGACTACTATACACTTAAGCACACATGGCACATTTATATAATATATTAATTAATTTTTAACTCAGGTGTTGAAAATGAACGGTAAAAAAGCCGTGATCATCTTGGTTGCTTTGGCCTTGGTGGCTGCAGGCGTTTATTTGTTGAAGAGACCTGAGGGGGAGTTGAAGGTAAGCACGGACTTGGAAAGTGCAAAGCTCAGCGACATCTGGAGTGTTATTGTTAAAGCCGCGAATGTGCAAAACGAGACTGCCAACCTCGAATGGTTCCGTTTAAAGGTTGAGGATGGCAAGATGCACCTTCTCCACCTTGAATTCAACGGAAACGGCGTTGATGGAAGGAAAAGGGTTTATTTCGTCGATGTTGATTCATCTGGCAGGGTGAGAATTAACTCGGGAACGGTTGAGCAAGCAATAAGCACGAGGCATCCCGCAAAAGTATTCAGAGAGCTCGACTCTCTTGGCCTTTACAGCATAGGAAGCAGCTACACTCTCAGCGTTGACTTCGAGTGGGGAGATATGGGCTTTGACAGCACAGTAACACCGCTTTACCTGCTTGAATATGGTGAGCTGAAACCGCTGAGAGAGGTTGTGTTCCACACCGACCGGCCAGTGTGCGAAATAGAGGTCTGCAAAAATGGCTGTGAGGTCTGGTTTCTTCGGGAGGACTTGAGAAGGGCAAGTGAGGTTGTTTTTGGTTGAGGTTTTGGGAATATTATCCGTTAGCCGGAGGTGGCCAACAGTCGCAGAAGAGGAATTTAGATTCGATGAGGTGGTCAGATGAGGACGAAGTGGATATACTTACTGCCCCTTTTAAACACGCTGTCTTTTCTAACCATAATTCTAGCCTTCCCGAACCACTACATGGCCGAGATGGTCTTTGCTGGCATCGTCATCCTCCTGATGAGCTTTGCTTCGGGCGATGCAGCGTCATTGAAGCTGGCCATTGTTTATTTTTTGTTGGCAATACTCGCAGCATCCCTGGGAGAATCTCTGCCCGTTCTCAGCTTCTTGCTTCCTTTTCTGTTCCCATGCCTCGCCGCCGTTAGCAGTTTAAAAAAGCTGAATCAGGAGGTCGGTGACGCAACGCTTTGACGGTAGAGATTGTGGACTGGCAGGTTGCATGAAACGGATATTCGCCCGGTTTGTTGCGCCTACCAAAACAGAACTTTGGATGGAGGAGAGAAGTTGGTTGCAAAGGTCTGGATGGTCTGGCGGACACTTTTCGCTTATGCTATTGCAGTCTCGAACTTCCCACTCACCGCTTCTGTTGGCGGGCGTCGTATGGCAGAATAGTCTGATGAACAAGTGTTTCCACACTGAAATTTTTATATGTAGTATGACATCAAAGCATATACCGGATTGGGAGCGTGAAAGAAGAGACACTCAAGGCCATAGAGCTTGTAGGGAAGGTGCTTATACTTGTCCCTTTGCTCGTCAGTCTGGTTATTCTCCTCTACTTCAACATAACAGGCAG
>DAINRD010000151.1:0-4326 GCA_036742095.1 Archaeoglobus sp.
GCCCTCAAGGCTCGGGTCGTGGCCGGGAAGAATGTTTGCCTTCTTCGCCACACTCAACGCCTTAAAGCAGCTTTCATACCACTCAGAGAGGTCTACATGAAGCCCCGGCGGTAGGAAGGGGAGGGGTGAGGCGGGTATCTCAACTGTGTTTCCTGCAGTGTCGGTCATCTGAATGGGCTGCTTTGGAGGGAAGAAGTTGAAGTAGGTGTAGAAGTGGTCTCCAGCGAGCAGATATGTTCCCCTCTCCGTCTCAACAGCTACTCCCTGCAGCCCCTTCGTGTGACCCGGCAGAAGAACGGCCTTAACTCCTTCGGCAATCTCCACATCGCCGTCAATTAAGCAGAGGTCCATCTCCTCAAGTGGATAAAGCATGCTTGAATCGTAGGTCTGGCGGTAGTGCAGCGGGGGATTTAAGGCAGACTCCCACTCCCTCTTTTGCACATAAATTCTCGCATTGGTGAAAAGCTTGGCATTGGCGGCGTGGTCGAAGTGAAGGTGTGTTATGATGAGCTTATCAACGTCCTCAGGCTTCAGATTTCCCTTCTCCAGAGCTTCTATCAAACCTTTTTCTCCTCCACCTTTTCCCGGAAATCCGTGGAACATGCCGTTCTTAGCCTCCTCAACTCCTGAATCGACAACTATCTTCTCATCCCCGCCATCAATAACCCAGACGTAAACGGGCCCGGTAGCCATAACTCTCATATCTCCCATCATCTGGACAACTCCAAGGGGTACGCTAATTTCAGCCACCTTTAAAGGCATTATCTTATACATTCAACCACCTCCCTTCTTCAATTTCTCCTTCTCCCTTTCCTGCAGCAACCTCCACAAAATCTTACCAGCCCCGCTCTTTGGAAGCTCATCAACAAACTCTACAATCCTCGGATACTTGTATGCGGCCATCTGCTGCTTTGCCCACTGGATTAGCTTTTCCTCGGTGATTTTGCCCTTATACTCAGGATTGAGGACGATGAAGGCCTTTACTTCCTCCACCACTCTTTCATCCGGGACTCCTATAACGCAGACCTCCTTAACTGCGGGATGCCTGTAGAGGACTGCTTCAACCTCTGCCGGCCAGACTTTGAAGCCAGAGCGGTTAATCATCCTTTTAATCCTGTCAACAATAAAGAAGTAGCCGTCCTCATCCATGTAGCCGAGGCCTCCCGCTCTGAAGTATCTCTTCCCATCTATCTCAATAAAGGCCTTCTCAGTTTCCTCAGGCTTGTTCCAGTATCCTTTGAAAATTTCGGGGCCCGACACAACTATCTCTCCCTCTTCATTTGGTGGAAGTGGCTTTCCCGTCTCGATATCAATCACGAGCGCATCAACACCGAAATCAGGAATGCCAAGGCACTGAAGCTTTGGATTTTGGGGCGGATTCATGTGAGTCTGTGAAATGGTCTCGGTTAAACCGTATCCCTCCATGTACCTTATCCCCGTAAGCTGATACAGCTTCTCAGCCACGGCTTTGGGCATTGGCGCCCCTCCACCTCCAACCACAAGGAGGGAGCTCAAATCCCTCTCCGCAATTTTCGGGTCGCTGAGCAAATCAATGACCATCGTCGTTATGTTTACCCAGTGGGTGCATCGATACCTCTCAATTGCCTGCAAAGCTGTCTCCCTATCCCATCTCGTAAGCAAGACCGTTGTAGCACCTATGTAGACCGGAGCGAGCATTGAATGTACCATTCCCGTGACGTGGAAAAACGGCAGGGTTGCCAGTGATATGGCTGAGGGGGTGAGGTTAAACCAGTGAACCGAGCTCAGAACGTTTGCCGTTGCGGTAAAATGCGTGTGCATGCAACCTTTCGGCAATCCAGTTGTGCCCGCTGTGTAGGGAATCAGGGCAAGGTCATCGCTTCCCACCATAATTTCAGGCGGATTTCTCTCCTTCATTGCCTCACTCCAGCTTGTTGTACCCTCAACGTCAATTTTCAGCTTGGCAAAATCAGGAACTGGCAGTGTGGGCTGCTCAGGTATGAAGTCAGAGAGATTTCCGCAAACCACCTGAATTCCAAGCTTCTTTGCCACAGGCAGAACCCTGCCAGCAAGCTCTGAAGTTGTAACGACGAGCTTGCTTCCTGAGTCGCTCAGAACGTACTCAAGCTCCCTCTCAACAAGCATCGGATTGACAGGCACGACAGCAGCATTGGCTCTCATTATTCCGAAAAATGCGATTACGAAGTGTGGGGAGTTCTGGGCGTAGATTGCCACTCTATCCCCTTTTTCCACCCCGGCATTGCTTAAAAACGTAGCAAATCTCTCAACAGCATCGAGAAGCTCTGAATAGGTTATTTCCCTGCCATAGTGGATTATTGCAGCCTTATCACCGAATCTTCTTGCAGAAGTCTCGACAAACTCAAAGAGGGGTACCCTTGGATAGTCCAGTGTTTTTGTCAGGAGCGGGGGCCAGTGCTTGAACCATGGTTTCATGATTAAATGTGGAAAAAATAGTATTTAATCATTCCGCCTTATGCGAATCTTTACGTCAACAACTTCCGCACCATGGGAATTTACCATAACAGGGTTGCAGTCCATCTCCAGAATTTCGGGAAATTCTTCTATGATTGCACTTACCCTCAGAATTGTGTCCACAAAGGCATCAATGTTGGCTTTTTCACCCCCTCTGTATCCCTCAAGCAATCTGTAAGCTCTCAGTTCCCTCACCATGTCAATGGCATCCTGTCTGGTTATTGGTGTGACCCTCACAGCCACGTCTCTCATCAGCTCAACAAAAACACCTCCAGCTCCGCAGGTAATCAAAGGTCCGAAGGCGGGGTCTTCAGCCACACCAATGAACATCTCCACCCCCCTGCTCATCTTCTGGACGAGAAAGCCCTCAACCTCTCCAATTGTTTCGAGCATTCTCTCTGCTTCCTTTTTAGCTTCCTCCGGGGTTAAATTTACTTTCACCGCTCCTTTTTCTGTTTTGTGTACAAGTTTCTGGGTGTGTGCCTTGAGGGCAACCTTACCGAGTTTCTTTGCTGCTTCATAAACCTCTTCGGGCGTTTTTACGTATTCGTACTCCGGGAAGGAGATTCCGAAACATCTGAGAAGTTCGAAAGCTTCAGCGGGATTCAGCCATTCCTCTCTGCTCATGGCACTGGCAATTATGGATGCAGCTTTTGCCCTGTCAATTTCGAAGGTTGGAAGAGGCTCGTCCTTCCTTTCTCTCCACTTCGCATACTCAACAACCTTTCCAAGCACCTTTGCGGCTGTGTTGGGAAAAACGTAAACGGGAACTTTAACATCATCACCGATAACGCCATCCTTCGAATCGCTGCTTATGTAGATATACACCACGGGCTTACCGAGGGAGTTGGCAAACTTGGCGGCTTTTATTACTGCCCTTTCAACCTCCTCACTCTTCTCCTCACTCACGGCAGCAACGAAGATGTTTATTATTGCATCAACGTTTTCGTCCTCAGCAACGATTTTCAGAGTTTCTTCGTAGCTTCTTATGTCTGCAGAAGCTGTCATATCAACTGGATTCCTTACACTGGCAATTTCGGGAAGTATTTTTCTCAATTTCTCCTTCGTTTCTGGTTTCAAATCCACTACCTCAAGTCCAACCTGATCACACCAGTCGGAAGTTATAGCACCCAGTCCTCCACCGTTGGTTACGATGCAAACTCTCCTGCCCTTTGGTAAGGGCTGATGAAGCAAGAAAGCAGATATGGAGAAAAGTTCATCGATGGAACTCGCTCTGATTATTCCCGTTTGCTTAAAGAGGGCATCAACGGCAATTCCGGATGAAGATATAATTGAACCTGTGTGCGATGCTACTGCTTTGGCCCCAGCAGGCGTTACTCCAGATGCGATGGCCAGAATTGGCTTCTTCTTTGAAACTCTCTTTGCAAGCCTTGCAAACTTCCTTGGGTTGGAGATGGACTCGTGATAGAGCATTATTAACTTGGTTCTCTCGTCCTCCCCCCAGAACTCGATGAGGTCGTTGCTTGTTATGTCGGCAACGTTGCCGAGGGAGACGAAGTAGGACAGACCAAGGCCGTAGTTGTTGATTTTGTCCATAAGTGCAAGGCCTACTGCCCCACTCTGTGAGGCAAAGGCTATGCTGCCCTCCTGAGGAGGTGTAGGGGCAAAGGTGGCGAGCAATCTCGTTTCTGGAGAGGTGTTGATGATTCCCATACAGTTCGGCCCGATCAGCCTCATTCCGTACTTTCTGCAGATTTCCACCAGCTTTTTCTGCCTCTCCACACCCTCTCCGCCAACCTCAGCAAAACCAGCGGTTAATACGAGGAGAGCCTTTACTCCTTTCTTCCCGCACTCTTCTGCTACCTCCAGCGCGTATTTGACGGGAACAGAGAT
>DAINRD010000152.1:0-4199 GCA_036742095.1 Archaeoglobus sp.
GTTATAGACGCTCAGGGGCTTACCCACAAGGAACTGAACGACCTCATGAGGTATGCGGCTTTCGATATAGGGGTCAGAAGATTCAAGCTGCTGAACGTTATGGGGCAGAGGTACATAGGTACCAGGCTGTACTTCCCCGACTCAAGAAAGGTCGAGATTGAAGTACACGGCTTCCCAGGAAACGACCTCGGAGCGTTTCTCGCAGGGCATAAAATCGTGGTTTACGGCAACGCGCAGGATGGCGTTGGCAACACGATGGATGAGGGGGAGATAATCGTCCACGGCAGGGCAGGAGACGTTGTGGCCATGGCGATGAGGGGAGGAAGAATTCTGATCAGGGACGACGTTGGATACAGAACGGCAATCCACATGAAGGAGTACAAGGACAAGGTGCCCGTGCTGGTGATAGGAGGGACTGCTCAGGACTTCTTTGGAGAGTACATGGCAGGAGGCAGGGTTGTTCTCCTCGGCCTCAATCTTGGAGACAGGCCACACAGAGCAAGATACATAGGAACGGGAATGCACGGAGGAATAATGTACATCCGGGGAAAGGTGGAGCAGTGGCAACTCGGCAAGGAAGTTGGAATAGTCGAAATGGAAAATGAAGACTGGAAGTTCCTCGAAAAACACGTAGGAGACTTCTGCAAAGAATTTGGATTCGAGAAGGATGAAATACTCGGCGGAAAGTTCCTGAAGCTAAAGCCCGTTACGAAGAGACCCTACGGCAGGATTTACGCCTACTAATTTCTTTTTTGTGGTAAACTGACATATTTTTAAATTAAGGCTGAATTGAGACTTTCATCAATGTCTTTAGACGGATCAGAACCGAAAATAACCATGCCGAGGGGGGGATTCGAACCCCCGACCTCCTGATTATGAGTCAGGCGCCCCAACCAGCTAGGCTACCTCGGCTCATTAAGACTTCATCGAGATTGAATTAAAACACTTTCGCTCAAGTTTTAAACCCTCACGTTGAAGGTTTAAAATGGAACTGCTCAGGGACATCAGCGAGGAATTGAAGAGCTCATACATCGACTATGCAATGAGTGTTATCGTTGGGAGAGCCCTTCCAGATGTAAGAGATGGTCTCAAACCCGTTCAGCGGCGCATCCTCTATGCCATGTACGAGATGGGGCTGCTGAGCAACCGACCCTACAGGAAGTCGGCGAGAATAGTTGGAGAAGTTCTCGGTAAGTACCACCCCCACGGCGACACAGCCGTTTACGATGCGCTTGTTAGGCTTGCGCAGGACTTTACAATGCGGTATCCGCTTGTTGACGGACAGGGTAACTTTGGAAGCATAGACGGCGACTCTCCTGCGGCAATGAGGTATACCGAAGCGAGGCTTACGAAAATTGCCGAAGAAATGCTCGCCGATATCGACAAGAACACCGTTGACTTCATGCCCAACTTTGATGCGACGCTGAAAGAACCCGTGGTTCTCCCCACAAAAATACCAAATCTTCTCATAAACGGCTCAAGCGGTATTGCTGTAGGCATGGCAACCAACATGCCTTCCCACAATCTGTCCGAGATTTGCGATGGTATCATCGCCTACATCCGAAACCCCTACATTTCAGTGGAGGAATTGATGAAGTACATAAAGGGCCCTGATTTTCCAACGGGCGGTGAAATCGTTGGCATAGAAGGAATTGCTGAAGCTTACAGGACAGGAAAGGGTAAAATAACTGTTAGAGGGAAATTAGAGGTGGAAAAGGACGCCATCATAATCAGGGAAGTCCCCTACATGGTAAACAAAGCGAAGCTTGTGGAGAGCATTGCTGAACTTGCCAAGGAGAAAATTGAGGAGATCAGGACAATCAGAGACGAGTCGGATAGGGAGGGAATTAGGGTCGTAATAGAGTTAAGAAGTGGTTCCAATCCAGAGATGGTCATTAAGAAGCTCTACGCATACACAAACCTTCAGACAACCTTCGGCATAATCAACCTCGCTCTTGTTGACAACGAGCCGAGAATTCTCAACTTAAAAGACCTAATTGAGCTGTTTGTTGAACACAGAAGGGGAGTTATTAGAAACAGAACCACTTTCGAGCTTGAAAAGGCAAGGGAAAGGCTCCACATAGTGGAGGGGCTAAAAATCGTCGTTGAAGATATCGACAACGCCATTAACCTGATAAAGTCCTCTTCATCACCCTCCGAGGCAAGAGATAAGCTGATGGAGCGCTACAATCTCACACCTAAGCAGGCAGATGCTGTTCTTCAGATGAGACTTCAGAAACTCACCGCCATTGAAATTGACGCCCTTCTGAGGGAATATGAGGAGTTGAGAGCAAAGATAGCCGAATACGAGTCGATACTCGCAAGTCCTGAGAAGATAGATGCCATCATCATTGAAGAAACCAAAGAAATCAAGGAGAAGTATGGAGATGAGAGAAGGACAAGAATTGTAGCCCAAACAGAGGAGATATCCACAGCAGACCTTATCGAAGACGAAGAGAACATAGTTCTCATCACGGCTGAAGGCTTTGCAAAGCGCATGCCACTCGAAGAGTTCAGAATTCAGTCGAGGGGTGGTGTGGGAGTTATAGGAGCCAACATTAGCGATGATGATGAGATTGCAATTTTCAGAGTCTGCAGAACCACAGATAAACTGCTAATTTTCACGGCAAACGGAAAGGTTTTCTGGATCAACGCCTACGAGATTCCAAAATTGGATAGAACAGCAAAGGGAATGTCCCTGAAAAGATACATAAGGCTGGAAAATGGTGAAAGAGTTGTGGCTGCCGTTGCCGTCAATGATTTTAACGGAAAGCTGGCCCTGATTCTTTCACCAGATGGCTACATAAAAAAGGTACCTCTTGAGGAATTTGAGAACGCAAAGAGGGCTGGAATAAAGGCCTCAACTGGAGAAATCATGCAGGTGGAGCTTGTTGAGGGAGACAGTGTTTTTATTGTCACTGCAAACGGAAACGTGGTGAGGCTGAGAGAAGAGGACATTCCAGAATACAGCAGAAACGCAAAGGGTGTTATAGCCATTAAACTTAGAGAGGGAGACAAAATTGCATGTATGACTGCCAGAAATGGTAAAAATCTCCTTCTGCTTACTGAAAAAGGATACGGGAAGAGATGCAGCGTTGAAGAGTTCAGGTTTTTGAGCAGGGGTTCAATGGGGATGATAGGCTACAGGGTTTCAGAAAGGACAGGCAAAATCTGCTTCGCCTCAGTAACTGATGGTGAAGAAATCTTCGTAATAAGCGGTGACGGCTACTGCATAAGATTGGATTCTTCAACAATCCCCGTTCAGGGAAGGTACTCATCCGGAGTTGTCGTTGCAAGAAAGGGTGTAAAGAGGGTTGCCATAAGGACCGAAAAGGATTGAAGCAACAAATAGAAAAATCAGGAGAAGATGTCCTTCAAATCCCATAGAATCTTCGGGTAGGCCTTGATAATCTCCCTAACAATCGCTCCAACGCTCATTTCACTTAAATTTTTACCAGCTATCGCTCCTGCAAGCTTGTTGAGAACTTCATCCTCCATTTCAAGGAATTTCAGCTGAAGCTTCTTGTTTCTGCTGAGCTTGTAGCCAAATTCGTTCTTCCATAGCTCATCGTACCTTCTGAGGAAGTCTGCTGAGAAGTTGTCTCTTTGCACAGCCTCTGCCGCAACTTTTCCAGCAAGGTAGCCTGCTGAGAGGGCGTTGGCAATTCCCCCACCCGTAATGGGGTCAGCGTGGTAGGCTGCATCTCCCGCAAGCATTATGTTGTCAGCCACGGCAGTTTCAATTTCTCCATAAACTGGCACAGCTCCAGCGACGAACTCAACAATTTTGCCCTCAATCCCCTCTCTCTCAATGAACGCATCAAGGTACTCTTTTGCAGTTTTCTCGGCCATTTTCGGCAAAACCCCAATACCGACATTTGCCGAACCATTACCCTTCGGAAATATCCAGGCGTAACCGCCAGGTGCAATTTCTCTGCCGAGGTAGAAGTGAGTGTAACTCTCATCTATGTCAAGTCCAGTCATCAGATACTGAGCGCAGCTTTCGACCTCGTTCAGCTTGAGGGTCTTGATTATTCCAGCCTTTCTACCAATCTTGCTCTCCACACCATCGGCGCCAATCAAAATCTTCGTCTCAACTTCCCATTCCTCACCCAGTCTGCGAAGCTTAACCTTAACTTTGCCGTCCTTTCTTTCAAAGTCCGTCACAGCGGTCTTAACATAAACCTCTGCACCAGCTT
>DAINRD010000153.1:0-480 GCA_036742095.1 Archaeoglobus sp.
TGAAAAAATTTATTGCGAAATGCCCGAAAGGTCGAGCTACTTCAGCGTGATGGTAGCGAGGAGAGTTGAGGAGAAATGAAGGTGTATTTCGTGGGCTTTGGACCGGGAGACCCGGAACTTCTGACCTTGAAGGCGTACAGGCTGCTCAGGCAAGCTGATTTGATAGTTTACCCCGGTTCAATTGTTCCCGAGAAGTTTTTTGAGGATTTTGAGGGAGAAAAGGTGAACAGCCACGGCAAAACCCTCGAAGAAATTGTCGATTTGATTGAAAGTTACGTGAAACACGGAAAGAGGGTTGTGAGAGTGCAGAGTGGCGATCCATCAATTTTCGGAGCTGTTTGGGAACAAATCAGAGAGCTGAGGAAGAGGGGGATTGACAGCGAGATTGTTCCGGGTGTGAGCAGCGTTTTTGCCTCGGCAGCATCACTCGGAATTGAGCTAACTTCTCCATCAACGGAGGGTGTGGCCATAGTCAGACCC
>DAINRD010000153.1:490-1816 GCA_036742095.1 Archaeoglobus sp.
GCCTGCAGGGAAAACTCTTGAGAAGGACCATCTCGAGGAGCTTGCAAAGCTGCCCCTCACTCTCGTGATTCTCCTTGGCGTTGACAAAATTGGCGAGATAGTTGAAAAGATTTCGAAAGTCAGGGGGTGGGATGAGCCCTGCGCTGTTGTCTTCCACGCCTCCAGGGAGGATGAAATAAGAATTAGGGGCACTCTGAGGGATATTGCTGAGAAGGTCAGGGAGAAGGGAATCAGGAGGACTGCAACCATTATTGTGGGGAAGGTCGTCGAGGGATACGATGAGAGGTCGCACCTCTACTCTTAGGGTTGCCATTCTCTGCTTTGAGAAGGATAGAGCAAAGCTTGAAGCCCTGAAAGACATTCTCGGCAGAAGCTACGAGGTGGAGTTTGTTGACTACAGCAAAGATGTCTGGGATGAGGTTTTGCAGTATGACTGCATTGTTGCTTATCTTGCCTCTGGAATAGTGGTGAGGGGCATCTGCGGAAGGCTGAAGGGGAAGTGGGAAGATCCTGCAGTTATCGTGCTGGATAAGCCGCTAAAGCACGCTGTAGTGCTGCTGGGGGGACATCATGGGGGAAATGAGGTTGCGAAGAAGCTTGAGGAGGCTGGGCTGAAGGCTGTCATCACAACTGCAATGGAGTTCACCGAGGGATACAGCGTTGGGGTGGGGTTCAGGAAAAATGCCACGGCGGATGAGATTCTTGAAGCCATTGCAATGGCGCTTGAGGAAGTGGGAGGAAGGATGGAGGACATAAGGGTTATCTCCACTGTTGAGGCAAAGAGGGACAGCGCAATTGTGGAGGTGGCTAACAGGCTAAAGAGGCCGCTTATTTTTGTGAAGGCGGAAGAAATAAACTCTATGGACATAAGAGAAACGAAGGCTGTGAAAATAGGTGTTAAGAACGTTGCTGAAGCCTGTGCTATTTACGCGTCAAATTCTGGGGAGCTAATTCTCCCAAAGAGGGTTTACGGAGGTGTTACGGTTGCCATCGCGTGGTAAGCTCTACGTGGTTGGGTTAGGTCCTGGAAAAGAGGAGCTGATGACTTTGAGGGCAATGAGGGCCATTGAGGAGGCAGAGTATGTAGTGGGCTATCAGACCTATGTCGATAGAATCTCACATCTCATTGAAGGAAAGAAGGTCATCACAACTCCCATGAGGAAGGAGGTTGAAAGGGTTGAGATCGCCCTTGGTCTGGCGAGGGAGCACGTTGTTGCCCTCGTCAGTGGTGGTGACCCATCCATTTACGGCATCCTTCCCCTCGTCGTTGAATATGCGGTAGAGAAAAAAGTTGATGTGGAAATTGAGGCCATTCCGGGTGTAACA
>DAINRD010000153.1:1826-4175 GCA_036742095.1 Archaeoglobus sp.
CAGCTGCCTCAGCAGCCTCATCGCTGCTCGGCTCAGCTATAAGCGGCGACTTTGCTGTGGTGAGCCTCAGCGATTTGCTCGTTCCGTGGGGCGTGGTGGAGAAGAGGCTGGCTTACGCCCTAAAAGGTGATTTTGTTGTGGCAATCTACAATCCCTCCAGCAGGAGGAGGAAGGAAAACTTCAGGAGGGCTCTTGAAATAGTTAGAAGGTTCAGGGGAGATGCGTGGGTTGGAGTTGTGAGAAATGCGGGCAGAGAGGGGCAGCAGGTTGAAATCAGGAGGGTTTCTGAGGTTGATGAGGTGGATATGAACACCATTCTGATTGTGGGAAATTCAGAGACGAGGGTTGTGGATGGGAAAATGTTCACTCCTCGCGGCTACTCGAACAAGTATCAGATTGGTGAGAGGAAAAAGACGGAAAGAATGGGGGCTTCAACGAAAGGTGGTCTGGAGGTGGCGAGAAGGAGTGAGGAGATTCTCAGGAGCTTTTATCCCGAGGAGGGGTTGAGAGGAGACATAGTAAGGAGATGCATTGCAACAACGGGGGATGTGGCGATAAAGGACGTTATCAGGTTTGTTGGAGACACTGAGGAGGGAGTCAGAGCTTTAAGGGATGGTAGCAGGATAATAGCAGACGTGCACATGGTGAGAGCTGGTTTGAGGAGGGATGCGATTGTTGCTGTAGACTTTGCCAGCGGTGATGACACAAGGACGGCTTCGGGCATCAGGAATCTCGCCGAAATGATTGAGGGCAGCGTGGTTGCCATCGGAAACTCTCCCTCAGCAGCTCTTGCTCTGTGCGAGGTGGCTGAGAAGTATCCACCAAGGTTCATCGTTGCCACTCCCGTAGGGTTTGTTAATGCTGCGGAGTCAAAGGAGATGGTTAGAAATCTCCCCGTTCCGTCGGTAACAACCGAGGGGCCGAGAGGTGGGAGCGGGATTTGTGCCGCTATAGTTAACTGTCTGATCGAACATGCTGATAGACCCAATTGAGCTTTACCGGTATCCCGAAAAGTGGATTAAGGAGAAGGATGCTGAGAAGAAGGTAAATTCAGGGCTCTACATTCTCACGGAGGACGGTTATCTCCGGAGGGGGATAACGACGGGAACAACAGCCTCTGCTGCAGCTGTTGCCGCTATAGCCTCTTTGAGGGGAGAGGTGGAGAAAGTAAAGGTTTCCACTCCTTCAGGGCTGGATGTTGAGGTGGAGGTTGAAGCTGAGAAGGGCTTTGCGAGGGTTAGAAAGTTCTCAGGAGACCACGAATTTGATGCGACGGACGGAATCGTCTTTGAGGCTGAGGTTTGGGAAATTCACGGAATATTTTTCGGAAAGGGTATCGGCGTTAAAGCGGGCGAGAGGGCTGTTAGCAGGTCAGCAAAATTCCAGATCCTTGAGAACTTCATCAAAGCCTGCAGGGAGTATGATTTCAGTGGAGGAGTGAGAATTTTGGCCCCCGATGGGGAAGAGGTGGCCAAGAAGACAGGCAACGAGAGGGTGGGGGTAAAAGGCGGGATATCCATACTGGGAACAACGGGCTTCGTTGAGCCGTGGTGTAAGAAGCTGGTGGAGACGAAGCTGAAAATTGCGATGCAGTACGACAGAATAGCAATTACAACGGGCAGAAAGGCCTGGCTCTACGCAAGGAAGAAGTTTCCCGAATACCAGCCCTTCGTCTTTGGTGTGCACATTGACGAGGCTTTGAGGCATCCGGGGGAAAAGATTATTGTGGGGTTTCCGGGCTTGTTGAGAATCTGGGCTGGTGGAAGGGAGAAAATTGAGGAAAAGGCCAGAGAGGAAGGAGTCAGAGTAGTGGTGATTGAGGATGATATGGATAGTTGGGTCTGGGACGTGCAGGGGACAGATCACTGAGAGGGCCAAGGAAATTATCGAGAGGTCGGAGGTAATTTACGGAAGCAGAAGGGCTTTGGAGCTGGCAGGAGTTTTGGAGGATAGCAGGGCGAAGATTTTGAGGAGCTTTAAGGGAGATGAAATCAGGAGAATCGTGGAGGAAGGCAGGGAAAAGGAAGTTGCTGTAGTCTCCACCGGAGACCCCATGGTCGCTGGACTGGGGAGAGTGCTGAGGGAGATTGCCGGGGAAAGCGAAGTTAAGATTGAAATTGAGCCCGCCATTTCCAGCGTTCAGGTTGCCCTCGCAAAGCTGAAGGTTGATTTGACTGAAGTGGCGGTCGTGGACTGCCACGCCAAGGATTTTGATGCCGAGCTTACCGAGCTTCTCAAGTACAGACATCTGCTCATTCTTGCCGACTCCCGTTTTCCGTTTGAGAAGCTTGGAAGGAGGAAGGTTACCCTTCTCGAAAACCTCTGTATGGAAGGTGAGAGGATTAGAGA
>DAINRD010000154.1:0-4097 GCA_036742095.1 Archaeoglobus sp.
CCGTTTGCCTGAACAAGGAGAACGACACCCACAATGCTGTTAAGGAGAGCGGGGCTTTTGGTGTCAGCGTTCTTGAACTCGAAACACCGATGGAGTTCATCGGGAGATTCGGGTTCAGGAAGAGCAGCGAGTTTGAGAAGTTTGATGGAATTGAATACAAAACGGGAAAGACGGGGGTGCCTCTCGTAACCCAGCACGCAGTTGCTGTGATTGAGGCAAAGGTTGTGAAGGAGTGCGACGTCGGCACCCACACGCTGTTCATTGGAGAAGTGGTGGACGCTGAAGTTTTGAAGGATGCAGAAGTGCTGACCTACGCGGACTATCATCTCATAAAGAAGGGTAAGACGCCGAGAACGGCAACGGTTTACTTCGAGAACAAATGAATCTTGAAGAGCTTAGACCCTCAAAGCTTATCACTTTTTTATATCATCCCAGCGAGCTTTTGAGGTTCGAAGCTGCTGAGACTCTTGGGAGAAAAGTTAAGGGAGAAGAAGCGAGGAACTTCATTCTGAGGCTTTTCTGGCACCTCAGCGATGAGAGCGGTGCTTACTGCATTGGGGCGCCGCTCGGCATAGCGGAGATAGGCAGGAACAATCCTGAGGTTTTTGAGGGGTTCAAGAACAAATACGTTTCACTCCTCGACGACTGGGAGGTGGAGAGGAAGTACGTCGCCTTCGGGATAGGGAGGACTGCTGAAATCGTTAAAGATGCCTACCCCAATCCGGTGGAGAAGCTGAGAGAGAAGATTAAAGAGATAAAAGATGCAGAGTTCACCGCTTATGCATTATTTGCCCTGAAAATGCTGGGTGATGACATCTCGGACTTAAGAAAGTCAAGCAATGAAACTGTCAACTTTTACAACGGTAAAAAAATGCTAAGGATGTCCCTTTCAGAGCTTATTGAAATAATCGCAGAAGCTGGTAACCCGGCTCCTTAACGAAAGGCTTATTAAACAATGGATGGAAGGGCTATCAAGCGCCGATGGTGTAGCCTGGAAACACAGGGGCCTGCCACGCCCCCGCCCCGGGTTCAAATCCCGGTCGGCGCATTTCTTATTTCGATTCTGGTGAAGCAGTATTGGAGAGGACTTTTACTCCATCTGCCCAAGTAAGATTTTGTGGACTACCTCAGAGCTTGAGAAATTCAAATCGTTAAACCGATGAACTATGGCTATTAAACCCCTCCTCTACATTTTCCAATGGAAAAGCCACCATGAATGTTTGTTAAGTCCTTAAAATACCTGTCTGATTTCTCCTAACCACCTTTACCACCACCAGCAATGCTGCAACCTCTACGGCGACGACGAAGGTCACGAGCGCCACCTGTGAGGTATCGTAAAGGTAACCCAGCACTGCCCCTCCAGCAAGCATGGCCAATCCGAAAACAGTGTTGAATATGCCGTAAGCTGTGCTTCTCTTCCTGACTCCTGTTAAATCAGCCACTGCGGCCCTCGTAATGGCCTCATGCATTCCCATCACAGCCCCCCATGCAGCAATTCCTGCTAAAACTCCAACAATCGAGGGATGGAGTGCGAGAAGAACCAGCGGGGTCATAAATGGAATAACTGCAAGAGTTTTCAGTCCAATCCTGTCATAAAACCTTCCCGAAATCAGTGCAGAGATGGCATCAACTCCCATGGCAAGGGCGTAGAGGAGAGGAATCAGCCTCAGGTCAGCATAACTTGCAAGATGGAACGAAAGCAGGGGAAAGCTGAAAAATCCCAGAACACTCAGGAATACGAAGAGGGAATACTCCCAGAAAACGCCTCCCATTCCACCCTCTGATTTTTCGTCCTCAAGCCTATGGGGAGAGGGGTAAATCCTCCAAGTGACAATTAGTAATGCCAAAACCATCAGAGCAGGGAAAAAAAGCACTGCAAAGGCCTCTCTGAATCCATATCCTGCCAAAGCTGCCAGGACAATTAAGGGGCCTATTATCGCTCCAATCTGGTCCATGGCCTCGTGAATACCGAAACCCGTTCCCCTCCCAACCTGCTTCGTTGCAAAGGACAGCATTGCATCCCTCGCAGGCGTTCTTATCGCCTTTCCAAGTCTCTCTGCAACTATCAGCATTGCCGCAACCCACCAGTAATTTGCGAATGCAAGCAAAGGAATTGCGAGAATCAGAGAGTATCCGAGCAAAGTCAGAATCCAGTAATTCCTCGTCCTGTCTGCGATGTAGCCTGAGAGCAATCTCAATCCGTAACCTGCAAACTCCCCAAAGCCGGTAACGAGTCCAATCATTGCTGCAGTCAGGCCAAAGGTTGCAAGATAAGGGCCAATTACGCTCCTCGCCCCCTCGTAGGTTATGTCTCCAAAGAGACTGACCAAGCCCATCAGGAGAATGAACCTCATCGCCCTGTTCATTCACATTTCCTCCATAATTTCTTCAAACAGCTCTCTGACCTTCTCTCTTGCATCCTCAAGCAATTTTCGCCCTTTTTCCGTTATCCTGTAAATCCTCATGACCTTTCCACCAACAACTACCCTCCTCGAGTTCAGCAGTCCCTCCTTCTCCATCTCATGGAGAATTGGATAAAGGGTGCCGGGACTGATGGAGTATCCGTGCCTTCCAAGCTCCTCCATCATCCAGCTGCCGTAAATCTCATCCTTTGAAGCATGGTAAAGAATGTGCACCCTCACAAAGGCCAGAATGAGCTTTCTCGTTATCATATCGATTTTCGATATCTGTTTTCGATTTAAAAGATTTGCGTGAGAGATGTGGATTTTTGAGACGAAATTGTTGCTGTCTGGTACAATTTTTTGAATTTTGCGTTTGGAAACGTATTTTTGTTCTGAACGTACAGAGGAACCGTCATAAGACCCATACTTGGTTGAGGAGATTTTTAGAGATAAGGACAAATTTATCTTCTGGCTTATTACTTTTCTATACCTTATACTTTCACCTGTAGTTCCCACAAATCCCATCAATCACCTATCTTTTTCTAAGGAAAAGCCATTGGAGGTTTAGTAGGATTTGTGAAAGTATCTCCAAGCTGAGGAAAGCTGGTGCTTTGAGTAAAGAAAATAAAAAATAATTCAATCACTCGCAAACATCGACGTATATCGCTCCCGTTGGGCAAACCTCTACGCAGGAACAGCACTCCGTGCAGTCCTCAGGCCTGACAGGCTCGGACTTGCCGTCATCATCAAACTCGTAAACTGAAGCTGGACAAACGCTTATGCATTCCCCGCAGCCATCGCATTTCTCCTTATCCACCACTATCTCCACCATGTAACCACCGATTTTTAGTGGATTGTTAATTTAAAAATGTTTTCGTACGAATTCTTTCCCAGTGATTCCCGTATTGCGGATAAGTTCTACCCTCCCCCACATCGGAACCCGGAGTGGTGGGGTTGCACACTTGATGACTTTAAAACTGGCAATCCCCTCCACTCACTTTATGCATCACTTCATGCAAAAGCTTTTATCCAATGAAGAATAAAAAAATTGTGTTCGGTTACCACGACCTCGAGGGCTTTCAGGCTGAGATTGGAGATTACAGAATCAGAACTGAAAAGGTTGGCCCATTTTACAGATACGTAAGGGAAAATGGAGATAAAAAGGAGAAAAACCTCTCGACCGAGTCGGGACGGCTTATCATTAATCCCGTAGAGCCAGTTAATCTGCCCAAAGAAGTTACAAACTTCCTTCAAATCAGATTCCGCAATCCCTTTCTTGCTGAGCCAAAATCGTCTGTAGAAGTTTACGCCACCTTTCCTGTTGAAATTGCCGTCTTTATCGCGGCAAAGAGGAATGTCGGTCTTGTTGATATCTTCTCACTGCAGAAACAGAAGTACACGCTTTACGGAAATCCGAGAGCAGGAATAATCTGCAGGTACTGGGAAAGTGAGCTGCATCCTGAAATCCCGCAGGTTGACAAGTACAGAGAAGGTATAATCAAGCTGAGAATCGTTAACAGCGATGACGAGTGGGTTGAAATCAGCAACGCAGTCTTCGACGTTTACGGGATGAAAATATACTACGACGAGGAGATTGTTTACTCCTCAGCCTCGATAAATGTGGTCTCACCCAAGGTTGCTGAAACGAGGTTTATCGAGCAGCCATTGAGGGAGAAAATGAAGAAGGCTCTTGAG
>DAINRD010000155.1:0-4034 GCA_036742095.1 Archaeoglobus sp.
AAGTGCGCTCATTCTCCTCTGCAGTATCTCCTTAACCTGCTTCTGCCCCTGATACAGGCCAACTGCCGTTCCAACAATGAAGAGGAACTCGAGTTCGTCAAGCTGGTATTTTTCCCTCAAATTAAGCAGGTCCTTGACCTTGCTTTCTGGAAGTCCGTCTACTGTCAGCTCCTCCTCTTCAACTTTTTCGAGGAACCTCTCATCCGCCCCCCATCTTGTTTTTAACTCCTCGAAAGCATCCCACAGAATTGACTTTCTTGTTTGAATGCAAATGTGGGATAAAAAATTTAAAAAACTTTCTGAATTCCGAGCGTCTCGTTTGTCTTCTTTATGCTCTCATCCTTCTCTGCCAGCTCCATCATCGCTCTTATAGCATCAATGTTTTCCGGTACAACTATTGCCTCCTGATGAACTGCCTGCGTTACGAAGAGGTCGTTGCCATCTACACCAATCGACTCTTTCCAGACAACATTTTCAAAGAGGTCGTATCTCGGCCTCAATTCCCTTGCAAATTCTATAACCTTTGCAGTTGAAGTAAATCCGTCTTCGGCAGATACGAGCATTATCCTCGGCTCCTCGTCAAGGACACTGATAACATCTTCTGGTTTTACTGGCTCTTTCATCTCGATACTGAGGGAGTGAACATGCATTAGAGTTGTGGGTAATTTGAAGGCAGTTGTTACAATGTCCACATCAGGAAGCACCGTCTTAACATCGGGCCCGTGGTGTGATGGGATTGAGACTGGGTCAGGCATAATTCCGTTAACCAGCCCCTTCTTGTCCTCCTTGGGGTCAACAACTCTCCTGAGCATCGTTGCTCTCACTCTACCCATTTTGAAGCTCGTCTTGAGCATGTAGAGCAGTCTTGTAAGTCCAGTTGTGTTGCAGCTCACGACCCTGACGTAGTTCTTTCCCACGGCCTCATCGTAGTTTGCAAGGGCATTGAAGGATACCTCAGCCACGTCCTTCTTCTCTCCACCCTGAAATATCGCTTTGATGCCAGCTTTCTCGTAGTATTTTGTCTTGTTCTCAGCTCCAACCTTGTTTGGGCTGCAGTCAACCACAATGTCTGCTTTCTGGAGCAGGTCTTCAATTGTTCCCTGAATTTCAATCCCCGCCTTCTCGAAAAGCTCCACGTTTTCGGGCTTTGCCACATAAAGCGGATACCTTTTTGAGCCAAGTTTAGCCTCAAAATCCGGGCGGGTTTTGGTTACTCCAACTACTTCCATGTCGTCCTGAAGGCTCACCGCATCAGCCACTCTCTTCCCTATGGTTCCGTAACCGTTTATGGCAACCTTAACCTTCATCATATCCCTCCACAATTATTTTGTGGCCAACCAAATCCATCTCGACAACCCTGCCTTTGAGCTCCTTGTAATCACCAAGAATGTCCCACATTTTTATTTTTTCCCCTTCGACGAGTATCCTGACAACATCCTCCATAACGGGCTCATCACTATCACCCAGATACACCTTCGATTCGCACATGATGTTAGTTCACGGCAGGCTTTATCACATTTCCCCACCCCCAAACATTAAATTCCAGAAGACCCAACAGTTTCTGTGCTTAAAATAGCCAGATTTGAATTGAAAAAATCGAGGAGAAGATACGGAAGGGGAAGCTTAGCCCTTATCCTGCTTGCGGTTGTTTTTTCAGGCTTAATGGGCTACCTTTCGGTAATCTCCGGCATAGACTCGGATTCGGGAATTTACACCACCAATATTGAGGTTGGGCTTGATAGCTTCTCCACTGCCAAAAACCCTGATGTTTTTGTGAATGGTGAAAGTTTGTTTGTGCAGCCCAGCGACAGGAGCTTGGCGGCTGCAGATGAGCTCATAAACTACCTGAAAGAGAAGCACACAGAGGAGATAGAGAAGGAGTATGGCGAGATGGCCCACCCCCTGAAGGTCAATGTGGTTTACGTCAATCCATCCACAGTAAAGGTGGAAGAAGGAGGGGCTGAAAGGAATGAAACTCAAGCTCGGACAGGTACAGGTGAGGGACCAGAAGCTACAGCTGAAACTCCGAACACGACGTCATACATACCCCCAGAAGAAATAAAGACTCCGGGACTTGTTGAAAGAATGGTTATGGCCTTTCTCTTTATAATCCCTTCATACTTTGTCGTTCAGGTTTTCTCTTCATCTCTCCTCGAAGACAAGCTGCTCAGAAGGCTTGAAGTTTTGCTTTCGGCAGTTAGCAGAAGAGACCTCCTTTTCGGAAAGATTCTGCCCTACTTTATCTTGGCCCTTCTTTCCGCTATGGCAGTGTCTTTTTACCTTAAAACCTATGTTGCGTTTGTCTTCGTTCTACCAGTCGTCCTCCTCCTCTTTTCCGCCCAGAGCTTCGTGGTAATGATTTCAAGGACTTACAGAGAGGCAACCTTCTTATTGCTCGTTGTATCTCTACTGGTAACTATTTACGCCTTCATACCAGCGGTTTTCTCCTCGGCCATCCCTCTGTCAAAAATCTCCCCGATTACGCTCCTTCTCAGCTACATAAACGGTGACAGCATAGCTCTTACCGACGCGCTCATTTCCTTTACCCACTACACCATAATGGCCACTATGCTGTTCTACTTCAGCATGAAAGCCCTCAACCCAGACATAGCCCACGGAAAGGAGATCTTTCAAAAGCTCGTTGAAATATCGAGGTTGAGTGTGGGGGGTGACGCTGCGGCTTTTGTGATGGCATTTCTGTCCATTTCATTTGCCTTTATGGCGGAGCTTTTTGCAATTCTCACAGTCTTTGCGCTTCCACCCCAGATGATGATACCCGCTTTGCTAATCAGCGTGGCAGTTGTTGAGGAGTTCATCAAGGGGTTGATAATCTTCTCAGGGCCCACCTACAGGAGAGCGATTTTCACTGCACTGGGGTTCTTTGCTGGAGAGAAAGTTCTGATTATCCTCAACATTCTCCAAAACTACAGCATTGCCTTCCTCGGAAAGTTTCTTGTTCTTCCGCTTTTTTTTCACATTGCTACAGCAGTCATAATCGTCTTGTTCATGAACAGGGGATACGGGAAGGCATTGCTCTCAGCCATCGCCCTCCACGCAGCTTATGACTATCTGGTGGTGATGCTCCTTGCTTGAACTGATCAAGAAGGACATGAAGCTGATGTTCAGGGAGAGGACTTTTGTGAGCATAGTTTTCCTGCTCGTTTTCGTTGCAAGCATATCATCAGTAATTACCTTTGGCCTCATAATGCTCTACAATCCTGATTATCTGGGCTACGCTGGCTCTGCAAGAATTGTGGCTGTAAATGACTGCAACATTGGAGTGTGCTACGACGAAAAGACTGCCATGGAGCTTTTCAGGGATGAGAAGGTGGATGCGGTGCTCGTGTTCAAAGAAATTGACGGGAGGAAATACGTTGACGTCATCGTCCCTGACGATGAAATCAGAGCAGCACAGGTGCTAAGCTTTGTGAAAAAGCAGCTTGTAAGTTATGAAGAAGAGCTTAGAGAGAAATACGGAATTCCCAATTTGGAGTTAAAGGTTTACTCTGGAGGGAGGGAAGTAACAATTCCATCAGGGTCATCGACGATTTTCAAGTTCATATACCTCATTCTGATTCCCCTTCTGGCGATAACAACTTCAGTTGTTGCTGCAGGCATGACCATTGATTCTATTTGTGAGGAAATTCAGACCAAATCACTCGAAGTGCTGCTATCAACTCCCATCTCCCCCTTCAGAATCTCTATTGCCAAAATCGCATCACCGATAGTTTTCTCATCCTCTATCATTGCCCTCTGGTTGCTTCTCCTCGCAATCAACAGAATCGACATAGTAAACCCCGTAATGGTCTTTCTGCTGTCCGTTTCTCTTACAGCACTCTTTGTGTCAGTTGCATACGTAATGGCGGCAAAACTGAAGGATAGAGAGAGGGCTCAGCTGATCTTCTCCGTAATTGCTGCCGGCCTACTCCCTCTGCTTGTAACCAAGGCAGTAAGCCCGGCGGTGATGATTGGAAGGGCTGCGGCAGGAGCAGAAATAAATCTGGTGGCTGCGGTGACCTTCACAGTTCTCTCCT
>DAINRD010000156.1:0-4029 GCA_036742095.1 Archaeoglobus sp.
TTGAGTCAGAAAGGTCTCCGCCCTCATCGTGCTGCCGATTGTAAGTCCAAGGACGATGGTCATGATGTTCATTAGCTCCTCACTCGCTCCCTTTGCCAGCCTGTCCGTAACGCCGCTCTCTCTGAAGAGATTTCCGGTCATAAACATGCCAACGAGCGGGAGGGCCTTTGGAGCGAGGAAACCGGTTAAAATCATGGTTACGATAGGAAAAACAATTTTCTCCCTCTTTGAAACCACTCTGAGCTGGCGCATTCGAATTTTCCTCTCCTCTCTTGACGTTAAAGATTTGATTATGGGTGGCTGTATGAGCGGAACGAGAGACATGTAGCTGTAGGCAGCAACAGCGGTTGCGGCGAGGAGGTGGGGGGCAAGAATAGTCGTGGTGTAAATTGTAGTGGGTCCATCAGCACCACCAATTATCCCAATTGACGCTGCCTCCTGGGGTGTAAAGCCGAGGAGGAGTGCAGCAATTAGAGCGGCGAAAATTCCAATCTGGGCTGCTGCACCGAGCAAGAATGTTTTGGGATTTGCAAGTAGGGGGGAAAAGTCTGTCAAAGCCCCAAGACCGAGAAAAATCAATAGAGGGACTATTTCTGTGTGAATAAGGTATTTCAGGAATAAATCAAATATACTGCCCTCCTCTGAAAGTCCCCCTCCGGGAATGTTGACGAGGATTGCCCCAATCCCTATAGGGACGAGAAGAAGGGGTTCCATTTTCTTTGCTATCCCGAGATAGACCAGCAACAATCCAACAGCAACCATCAGGAGGTTTTCAAGCATCAGACCACCGGCTGGATTGTTGCCACCACATCCCCGGCCTCAATCCTCTGCCCCTCTCTAACGAGAACCTCGCCAACAACCCCATCGACGGGACTTACAATTTCATTTTCCATCTTCATTGACTCGACGATAACAACTGGTTCCCCAGCCTTGACCCTATCTCCTGGCTTAACAAGGACCTTGAGAACGACACCTGGAAGCATTGAGGTGACCACGTCCCCTCCCGAAACTTCGCCTCTCATCTGGACTTCCCGTTTTACGTCAAAAACCGCAGGTGTGGGTGTTATGGGCTCAAAAACCTTCCTTTCAACCTTTTCATAAACATCCTCCACCACAACTTCTGCTTCCCTGTCTCCAATCTTGACTCTGTAAACCCCATCTCTCAGCTTTTCCACCCCAACCTTGAAGTCGGCACCATCCACCCTAATTCTGTAGAACTTCATTCCAACCACCTCATTGCGTGAATTCTGGCATAACTCTTCCATTTCTCAGGTATTTTAACTTCACCAACCTTAATCCCCTCGTAACTCATTATTGCAGCAGTAACTGCCAGAATCTCCTTTTCTGTAAAGTTCTTAGGGTTTTTAAAACTTCCAGACTCACCTGTTTTCTTTTCTCTCCCACTGCCTGCTTTTTCTCCTAAAACCTTGCCCATGAGCCAAATGACAAAGGCGAGGATGGATAATAACAGAAAAACTCCCCCCATTCCCTGAGCGGTTAAAAACAAACCCAGTTCTATCATTGCTCCCAGTAACAGATTGTTGTTAAAAAACTTTAGCGTGAACAAAAATGTGGTCCTTGTGGTAGGGTTCAAGGCTTCCATGCTTTAACAAACTGAACTTCCCACTCATATGTTCCAGAACACTCTCGAAAACCTTCTCTGGCTCTGCTGTAGAATCAATGCTTCTCGCCTTCACCATAATTAAAACCTCTCCCTTATCTTTCAGAAAGAACTCGACATTTTTTTCAAGAATCTCTATCTGGTTTTTCTGCGCTATGTCCTGATAGATTAAATCCACCTTCTCCACAATCCCACTGTATTTCCAGGGTCTGGAAGCGTCAAAGAGCAGTGGAATGATGTTATTCCTCTCTCTTACAAGCTCAAGGAGCTTTTCAAAGGGCTTGGCGGAGTACTCAACCGCATAAATAATCCCCTCATCCAGGATGTCGGCAAGGTGGCTTACAGTGGTCCCGCTTGCCGCCCCAAGATAAAGAACCTTCTCATCTCCCTTTAAACTGAGCCTGTATCCCTTCAGAATCATAGCCGCTAACTTGCTCCTCCACGGAATCCACTCCCTGTACCCTCCAAGGACTTTTTCGCCGTAGTGACTGCCGTATTTGCTCTTAGTCACCAGCGTGTCATCAAGCAGGTAAACATTCCTCATTAGTTCCTTCATTTCCTCCTCAACTCCTCATATCGCTTTCTAATGCTCCTGTAAAGGTTTTCATCAACCTCTCCTCTGAAGTAATCTAACTTTGCAGCAATGGCGAGCTTTGCAGCCAAAAACCTTGCCATCTTCCCCCTCTTGGCCTTGGGCAGAGTTCTTATGAAGGGGTGAAGGAAAATTATTCCGTGCTTGGGAATTTTTGCTTTCTTGCCCTTCTTCATCCTTGTAAAGGCTTTGTAAAGGCTCTTTTCTGCCCCTATAACCTGAATCTTGCTTGCAGGCAGCCTCACAAGCTTTTCCATGCTTCCAGCCCTCTCAAGAAGCTTTGCAGCAACCTTCGCACCTGCTATTTCAGAGAGGTTCGGAGCTATTTTTTCCATAACCTCTTCAATTTCCCTCTCCACTTTTCTCCTCAACTCTCTCAGCTCTGAAATTCTTTTCTCGAACTCTTCAGTAATTTCCGTCTCCTTTACAACCCTCACGTCTTCGAGCTTCTCGTTGAGCATGTTTATTGCCTCGTCTATCTCCTCCATTGCTTTGACGAGAGCAACCACATACCTGTCCTCTCTCTTCAGCTCCATTTCCACCTGTCTTTCTGCAACCTTCAGAGCGGTTTTTCGAAGAAGGGTGTAATATTCCTCACCGAGGTATTTCTTCCCCAATTCAGCTACGCTGAAGGGTAAAGGTATTGAGTTCTCCGCCTCCAAAAAAGATTTTTCGAAGTTATCGCTAACTTCAACCTTTCCATCCTCGTAAACCCCAAACCAGAGCCTATGCCTCAATCTCAACACCCCTGTTCCTGGCCTTAGTAACAATGGTCTTGCATTCAAAACCCCTCTCGTTGAAATAGCTCTTCAGACTCCTCTCAATTTCCCTCGCATTTGAGTCGGTGATGGCATAAACAGTAGGACCCGTGGAACTCATTCCCATGCAATCAGCGAGGTCAAAGCTACCCTTAATAAGATCTCCATACTGCTCCACTTCGGCTCTCTTAAAACCCAGCTCCTGTATCCTCTTCAAAGCTTTTCCAAGCTCTTCGAGGTCAGCTTCAGCAACAGCAGGAAGCATTTTCATTAGAATGAGATGGCAGATTTCCCTGACATCCTCAAGAGGAACAGGACAGCTTTCCTGGAAAAGGCTAACCTCCCTCTCTCCAAAAAATCCCTTCAGGTCAGGTATAGCCAGAACGATGTCCCAGTCGGGAAAGTCGAGCCTTGAAATTACTGGGGCTGGCTTTGCCTTGCTGGCTGAAGATGGTAGAAAGCTCTTCTTTTCTTTGGTGGAGTGTCCTCCATCCACAATCAGCCCTCCGTGGTCGAAGACCGCAACACCAATGCCCGAAGTTCCACCCCTGCCCATTATTTCGGCAATCTGCCTTGTGGTGAGGTTTAGACCGTAAAGCTCGCTGAAAGTTCTCCCAACAGCGAGGCTTATCTGCGTTCCACTGCCGAGACCCACGTGAGAATCATAATCCGAAACGACCTCAATTTCTGCCCCTTTTCCACAGTAATCCATCATTCTGCTTGCAGCAATTTCGAATCTTTCCCTATTTACGGGTTCACCTTTCAGCATTAAAGAATCGCTTTCCTTAACTTTAATTTCAATGTGTGGCTCCTCCAAAGCCAGTCCCACACCTCCATCAATTCTACCCATTGCTCCATTCAAATCAATTAGCGTGATGTGGATTCTGGAGGGCGTTCTCAACCTCAACATGAAAGTCTCTCGCTTTTCAGGTTAAAAACCATTTTCAATTCATGTTCACATCATGTCTAAAAACTCATTACCATAATTGTTATCTGCTAAAAGTTTGGTGCTGTTACATCTTCCTTGGAAATTAAAAAGAGCAGGGATTCAACCCCAC
>DAINRD010000157.1:0-4006 GCA_036742095.1 Archaeoglobus sp.
CTCATCAAGGGCGACGTAGTGAGTGAGTCCTCCCTCAGCTTTGCACTCGTAGCGGTAGGTCTGCATGGAAAGTGTTTTCCGAGGAGTTCTAAAAAGGTTGGGATTGTTATACAAATGTAATACAGACTAAAACTCAAAAACCCTGTCCTTCGGGTATTTCTGTTCGTTCTTTTCCATTTTCCTTTTTACAGCTTCTATTGGGTCAATTCCAGCTATGTCACAGAGAAAGAGGGTGTAAATAAGAATGTCAGCTATCTCCTCCTCAACGTCCCTTTTCCTCTTCTCAAGAACCCTGAACTCCTCCTCGCTGCTCCTCGTCCACTGAAAAAGTTCAAGAAGCTCTGCAGCCTCGATTGCTATGGAGCCTGCAAGGTTCTTTGGGGTGTGGTATTTCCTCCAGCCCCTCGAATCTCTGAACTCCCTGAGAATCACAAAAAGCTCATCCATGGAGTTTTTACACATCAAAAAAATTAACCTTTCTTTTCATCGCCTCACAGGGTAAGAAGATTTCAAGCTTGGTTGCAGCATAAGCCTCTTCGAGGGACTTTCTGAGATTTTGATACCCAACGACTTCGGCAACGTCCAGTATCCCATAGGGAGCGTTTAAAGCAAGCCTGTAAACTTTGTTGACTGTCTCTTCATCTGCAATACCATCCTCAACTGTCCTGAGGGCTTCGTTTACTATGGCAGCGAGCAGTGGAGTTATGTCCGCTGGCGCTGCTTCGGGAATCTCTGCTTTCCTACCCTTCCACCTGTAGAATCCCTCTCCACTTTTTTTACCCAGCTTGCCCCACTCCAGCATCTTTTCCAGAAAGTAGTCCATGGCCTTCATACCATAAAATCTGCTCCCGTAAGCTTCCCTGAAGCTGACAAGCACGTCTCTGGCGATGTCCAGCCCAATCAGGTCAAGAGTTTCAAAGAATCCGTATTTCATATCGAGGTTTTTTATGGCATTGTCAATTTCCTCAGGCCTGCTGTACAAAAGGCAGAACCCCACAGCAGTTCCCGCTGCAGCAAGCATTCTGTTAAGGACGTGGCCTCTGCACTCCCTCCTCAAGACAACCGGCTCTTTGCCTATGGACTGTGCCATTTTCACGGCTTTTTCCAGCGTCTCTTCTGAAACTCTGCTTCCACCCACTTCGACGAGGGGCATTAAAATGGGTGGGTTGGAAAAATGGAAGAGGGTTAGCCTTTCAGGTCTGGAGAGGTTTTCTGCAATTTCTGAGGGCATGAAACTGGAGGTGTTTGTTGCAAGTGTTGCTTCTGAGTTTATCCCCTCAATTTTCCTGAAGAGCTCGATTTTTTCTGGCAGCTTTTCGAAGATGCTCTCCACTATGAATTCACAGCTCTTTAACATCGACAGTTCTGTTGTGTAAGTGATTGTTGAGACAATATTATCCCTTTTCTTCAGCCCGGCTTCCTCAAGCTCCTCCAAACACTCTCCTTCGTGCCTCCCCCTTGCTTTTTTCAAAGCTTCCTCGCTCCTGTCTACAAGCACAACTTCGAAACCTGCGTTGGCGAAGAGGGCTGCGATGGCAG
This sequence comes from Archaeoglobus sp., assembly GCA_036742095.1. Lineage (GTDB taxonomy): Archaea > Halobacteriota > Archaeoglobi > Archaeoglobales > Archaeoglobaceae > Archaeoglobus. The sequence continues at coordinate 1,540 of DAINRD010000157.1, forward strand.
CCCCCATTGTTCCAGCTCCCACTACACCAATCACAGCTTCCACTCCCTCACAACCCTATCTGGCCTCAGAGCCATGTCGTACTGCATGTAAGCACCCATGAGAATCTGTTTAACCTCCACCCTGTGGATTGGGTCTGAGAGAGACGGAGAGTCGTAGGTCAGCGTTGCCTCGCCTCCCCAGATTCTCTTTCTTCCAAGCTTAACGTGGTCGAAGGTTACCCTGTCCTCCTCATCCTCGTGAATCCTCATATAGGCATACCATCTGACGAGTTGAGCCACACCGTCTCCTCCCTCAATGGGTGGAAGCATCCTGACGGAGTAAATGGTGGTTTTTTGCTGAAGCATCGAATCCACAATCTCGTCAGGAATTCTCTGCTCAGGTTTTATCGAAAGTGTCAGAAGCCTTTTGCCGGGTGGTCTTTCAAGGTAACCCGCTACGATGTCCATGTACTTCTCAATCCCCATTTTTGCAAACTTTTTTGGGGCTCCAACGACTTCTCTGCCCCCAGCCATTGCAGCATCGTTATCAACGTAGATGTATGGCAGGTAATACCCCATCTCCCCTTCAAAATCGACCTGAATTAGAGTGAACATTTCGTAGTAGGGCCCAATGGTGGAGAAGGGATAGTGAGCGATGAAAACAGCTGCCATGGGAGAGGCTGTTAGTTCAAGCCCTTCAGGGAGTATGGCTTCAACGGTCTTATCTGTTACAAAGAATGCCATTACGGACTCGCAGTTAACGTACTCAGTTACTGCATCTCTCGCTTTCATCCCCTGCGCCAGTGCTCCGTATAGACTGGCATCAAGGGGAATCGACAGGCCTTCTCTGCTTCCTTTAAGCATTTTCCACCTCAATACTCCCTCAGAATGTCAACAAAGCCAAGTTTCATGTCAAACTGGAAGTAGATTGCCGTCATGAAGGTGTCAATCTCCACCCTGTGCACCGGGTCGATGACAGATGGAGAGTCGTATGTTACGTTACCCGGTCCGAGGAAGATGACTCTCTCACCGTTGGGGTCTGTATGGAAATCAACCTCCGCATACCACTTTACGAGCTGCGTCACTCCCCCCTTACCCTTTATGGGTGGGAGGTGTCTGATGGAGTAGAGATATGTTGGTTTGGGGAGAATTATGTCAATCATCGCACTCGCAGCTCTCGTGTTGGGCTTCATCACAAAGGTCACGAGTCTCTTCCCTTTGGGCCTCTCCAGGTAGCCCATCACAACGTCGAGCTCCTTAACAAGCCCTATGTTTGCAAGCTTTTTCGGAGCTCCTGCAAGCTCTCTTCCTGCAGCCAGGGCGGAGTCGTTGGTTACGTAGATGTAGGGGATGTAATAACCCATGTCTCCCTGCTCGTCTTCCACCTGAATGACAGTCAAATACTCATGATACTCCCCAACCGTGCTGAAAGAGTAGTGGGAAATCCAGATTCCGCCCTGTGCTGGTTTGCTGTAAGGCTTAAGCCCTTCTGGCAACAAATCACTCACGTCTCCCTTTATTGTAAAAAATCCCGTTATGGCTTCGCAGTTTCTATATTCAATCCCCCTATCTTCATCCACCTCATAAAGAGGCGAGTCAAAGGGTATTCCCCTCAGCATACAAACCACCTCATCCCATAACCCTCACAATATGACTCACATCGTAATAATCCTTTTCGTAGTTGTCAATGACGTCTTCTGCAGCTTCAAGGCTCAGAACCTCGACAGTTCCATCTTCTATAAGTGCACACCTCGCATCCCTGAATAGCTTTTCTATTATGAACTCCTTGTTCAGCCCATAAGCACCAAAAATCTGCACAGCATCGTGGGCAACTTCAAAAGCAATTTTTTTGGCGTAAATCTGCGCCGCCCTTGCATGCCTCGGTGATGCGTCTGCCGTTTGCTGGTCCAGTATCTTTCTGTGGGTGTATTCGGTCGCTTTCCTTACGTAGTAGCGTGCCGTCTCCACCTTCTCAAACATCTCATAGAGCTTCAGCTTTATGTTCTTGTGCTTCACAATTGGAACCCCTCCCTGAACTCTCTGCCTCGCGTAGTTCAAAGCCTCCTCGAAGCAGGCCCTTGCGAGGCCGACAGCAAAGGCCCCCATTCCGCAGCTTGTAAGGCAGAGAAGCTGGTCGCAGAATACGCCGTAGAAGAATCCCGGAGCAACAACAACGTAGTGCTCGGGTATTCTGACGTTGTCGAAGAAAAGCTCTCCCTGCGGGTCGTCTCTCATCCCGAGCATGTCTGCTGGCTTCCCCTTCCTCACACCATCCCCCTCAAGGGGGACGATGCAGAAGAGGCCATTGGCGATACTCTTCGACCCCTTAACCTGCGCATGCAGTCCGCAGTGCGTTGCAACGGGCGCAGAAGAAACCCATGCAGACTTCTGCCCGCTTATCACCCACTCATCTCCATCCTTCTCCGCAACAACGTTCCCTCTCCCGAACTTTGAAACAAGTTCCGGATCCTCTCTGAGCGTAATCAGG
>DAINRD010000158.1:0-213 GCA_036742095.1 Archaeoglobus sp.
CGCGTACTCTCTCCATGCTCTGTATGGGGAAACGACTGAAACTATCGTTATGATACCGTTCCTCGACAACCTTCTGGCCATCTCCACGACAACTTTGTTGTGCATCCACCTCTCTTCCTTGCTGAATCCAAGGTTTGGATACAGCTTTCTCCTGACGCCATCTCCGTCCAGCAACTCAACCCTGCATCCCATACTCTTCAGTTTTTTGTAAAG
>DAINRD010000158.1:396-3975 GCA_036742095.1 Archaeoglobus sp.
TACAGCTTTCTCCTTATGCCATCTCCGTCCAGCAACTCAACCCTGCATCCCATACTCTTCAGTCTTTCGTAAAGAGCATTTGCGAGCGTTGTCTTCCCCGCACCACTGGGTCCTGTAATCCATATAACGAAGCTCAACAACATCACCTTCTTTGGATTACGCTTAGCCTGTCTTCATGGGGTTATTAAAAATAACGTTTCCTTCAAAACACAAAGTTTCTCGTATCTACGCTAATTGACTTTACAGGCTTCACCGTTTGCGTGCTACGGATTCTTTTCGCCTGCGACGGAATAAGGTACGCCAAATGAAATTTCATCAGGACGGTGTTATAGTAATATCTCGGAAAGCATTAGAAGGGCAGCGGCGGTGTTGGAATCTTGCATGTTTGGGTATATGGTTCACAATCAAAATATAAAAGAAAAATAAATCAGATTTTTCTCACCACTCCCTCCCCCTTGACGTTCACGTCTCCAGTCCAGGCATCCTCCCGCCTTACGAAGGTGGGCATGAGTTCGAAGTCTCCGCCAATTCTGATTTCTCCACCCTTCATGTCTCCTCCTACAAAACCGCAGCTTCCGTGGATGGTTATCGTTCCGCCCTTCATTTCTGTACCAACGAAATCACCAGCGTTGCCCTTGATCTCAATCTCCCCTCCAGCCATCTTCTCTCCTATGTAGTTTCCGGCGTTGCCCTCAATGAGAATCTTGCCGCCGCTCATTCCCGTGGCGTTTCCGTAGTAGGCACAGCCCACAAGGTTTGCAGCGTTGCCCTTAACGATGATTTCACCATCCTTCATCTCAGCTCCAAGCCAGTCGTCAGCGTTACCCTCAATGACGATTTTTCCGCCAGCCATGTACGCTCCGCAGTTCGCCCCAACGCTACCCTTCACGATGATTTCTCCGTCCGTCATTCTCGAACCGATCCACTTCACCCTGCTGAAGTCACCCTCAAGCAAAAGCTTCTTGTCATCGCCCTCCTTTGTCACTTCAAACAGCTCGCCCAGCTCAACCAAATCCTTGCCGTAGTAAACCTTGAACTTCTTCACCTCCTCGACATCCTTCTCTGCCAGATCAGGAGTGAGTTCTGCCTCGACTGTTACAACAAAATCGGTTTTGGGCTTTATGATGAGCATCTCAATCACCCCCTCAGATTACAATTCTCTCTGGTTTCCTCAGCCATCTCTCCTCGACACCGTAGTTCTGCAGCTCAACAGTGTAGTACTTGCTGAACATGTCCTTTAGGTCGTCTTTGATTGCCTCCATGTCAACTTTGCTGGTTGCGTCAACCCAGTAGGTCCTGCCCCAGTACTCATCAACAAGCTCTCCGTCCTTCACGAGGATCTGGCCATCCTTGATTGTGTAGACAGCGGTCTTGAAGGCCTTGTAGACCTTCTCGAAGTCGTTTGACGTGTCGATTTCCAGCGGGTTGAGGTCGTAGATGGCTATGTCGGCATCCGCTCCAACGCCAAGGTGTCCCTTCTGCGGCAATCCAAGCACCCTCGCAGGGAGAGAGCGGGTCATGTGGATGACCTCCTCCAGCGTCTTCTCGATGTCGATGGCTGGCAGGTTTGAAGCCTTCTGCACGAAGGGGCTCACCCTCTCAAGCTCCCCTTCCCTCATCTTCTTGCTCATCAGCATCGCCATGATGTAGGGATACTCCGTGAAGGGCCCTCCGTTGGGGTAGTCAGTTGTCAGAACAACCTTATCGCTGTCTATCAGCAGTCCAAGCTCCAGACCAATGGCCCACTGCAAGGCATGAACTGGATTCTTGGGCAGGTAGGCTATTGGCACGATACCAGCACCACCTTCAATCTCGCTGTCCTTGTTGCTCCATCTTGAGCCAGTGAGCTTGTGCAGCGTGAACTGGAAGGGAGCATCGCCAGTCATAGCTGTTGCGTGGCCAAAAATCGGCTGTCCCATGTCGATTGTGACGTTGTCCATGCTGTTGACGGTCTTGGCAATCGCCTCAGCACCGCTGGCAACAGTTCTCCAGCTGTCTCCGGCATAGGCGTTGAACTGCACGTGAGTGACGTGGAGAACCTGTCTCGCATCGTTTCTAAGGCCATCTACGAGTTTTATGCTCTCAACAGTGGTTTCGTAGTTCCCCGGCACACCAAGGCGGTTGCAGTGCAGATGCACCGAGTGGTTGAGCTGCAATTCCTCAGTAGCCTTAACGAGAGAGGTGATAATCTCCCTCGGCGTTACGTTAAAGCCCGGAACCTGGTCGTCGAGGCCTGAAACATTGCCTCCATACATCCACGCTTCCACACCACCCGGATTAACAACCTTCACACCGAATCCCTTCGTTCTCTCAATGGCCCACGCGATGAAGGCCTTCAGCTTTTCCATGTCCTTCTCGGCCACATACTTCAGCACAAAGTGCCAGTTTCCGAAAACAGGCAATGCAGCTTTGTCAATCATCGGAATTGCGTCGAGTTCCTCGTGAGTGTGGGGGGAGCCGATTGGTGGCTGAGCTGCCTCAATTGAAATGGTGTAGCCCATCTTGGCGTATTCATAACCTATTGCAGGAGAGGTGAGCAGAACCCTTCCTACAGAAGCTCTGAATTTTCCGGCAATGTTCCTCACGACCCTCATCTCTTCAGGCCGCATAGTTCTGCCCGTGTTGATTTTGCTGCCCGCAATGTGGGCATGCATGTCAACTCCACCAGCAACTACGAGCTTGTTGCTCGCGTCGATGACCTTCACGTCCTCTCCCTTAACCTCGCTCTCCTCGACAATCTTACCGTTCTTCACAAAGATATCCATTTTTTCCGCCTTAACCCCGTTTTTGGGGTCGATAACAATTCCATTTTTAATATGCAGTGCGTGATGCATCATTATCACCCCTTAAGCTCCTCAACCTTCTCAAGGAGCTTCTCAAGAATCTGCTCGTCGCTCCAGTAGCTGGTCTCGACGACTTTCTTAACTCTCAGAGCTATGCAGTCCATTCTGTAAGCCGTGCCTTCAGCCTCAATCCCCGCCACCGCCGACGGAATGACCACGTTCGCAACGAGGGTCGTCATGTTCGGGAAGGGGTCTATCTGAATGACGGGAATTTCCTTGAGGTGCTTAACTGCAGCCCTTGGGAAGTGCGCTGCCGGGTCGGATGCGATGATGAGGGCGGCATCGCAATCCTTCCTCTTCAAAACCTCAACGGCAGAGAACTCAGCTGGTGAGAACCTCGGATAGCCTCTGCTGAAGTCAATGGCATACTGATAGCCAACCTCCCATGCAGGAACCTCTCCAGCACCAACAACATTGTAGTGCCCTCTCATCGGCCAGATTACCCACCTCGTGTGGCGGTTGAGGAGCTGAATCAGCTTTACGGCATTCTCAACGTTCCTGTCTCTCCCCCTTGACTGCGTGACGCCCAAACCGTAGAGAACTGCTCCGTACTTGGCGTTCTTCATAGTCTCGGCAAGCTCGACCAGCTTTTCCTTGCTTACACCACCAACCTCATCCGGCACTGCATCTGCATTGCCCGAAATAATCGCTCTAAGGGCGGAAATAATCGGATAATCGTATCCGGGTTTGATCTGAATGAACTCGTCTGCGAGCTTTGCGGTTTTAGTTGGCCTTA
>DAINRD010000159.1:0-3965 GCA_036742095.1 Archaeoglobus sp.
ATTTAAGTGTTGTTGCGGGAACGGAGTATATGTCTGGCCAGTTTGGCAAGGAAGAGCTTGTACATCTGCATTTGTTGCTCTTCCACGTGAAAAAAACTTTTGAGTGCTATGGTGTTGAGAATGAGTATTTCAGTGAATACGACAGGCTGAACATTTCTCCAGTCCAGATTTTCAGGCAAAAAACAGAACATCAGGAGGCAATTTTTAAGCTCTGTATGGGGATTATGAAGGCCATAGGCAAGGAGAAAGAGGCTGAGGAACTTTGCAAGAGTTTAAAGAGGCTTGCAATGGTTAGAGCGATGCACTAAGGGAAATATTTGATTTCGATTACATCGGTGTACTTCTTCCAGTCCGTTTTCCTTTTTTCACCTTTTATAACTTTTTCAGCAATGCTCAAAGCTCCGATTCTGTTTAACGGCTGGTTGTTGTTTCCGCACTGATAGCTGTAGGTGCATTTTGGGCAGCCGTCAACCCTATTGCAATCACAGTTTTTCAGAATGCTTCTTGAGATTTCAAAGGCCCTCTGAAGCCTTTTGAAAAGAAGCTTTGAAAGCCCGCTTCCCCCGGCAGTGGCATCGTAAACGAAAATATCTCCCTCCGGGACTGATATCCCGCCCATCTCCCTGCTTCCACCCCCGGTTATGGCATCCGTCGTTTCGATTAGCACGTGTTCCAGAGCGTGGAAGCTTCCTGCAAAGTAATCATCGTAATCCTCTGGCTCGGGAAAGGGAGCGGAGAAGATAAAACCCTTGGTTTTGAAGGTATAGCTTACAGGCTCGTCCAGGTATCTGAAGGTTTTTTTCTCTCTGTCGAAAATGTTTCTCTCAATGTAGCCGTGAACGAGGTAGGTTATCTCCACTGTGCAGTAATATGCGTTCACGGGGGAGTTTATTTCTGCCTCAACTTCAAGTATTTTAGGAATTGTTACGTAAAGTGCCTCAGTAATTTCTTCTCCCTCCTCAATCCTCACAACCTCGGCCCTGAGGTTTTTCAGGTCGAGTTCAAATGCTCTGTATCTCACACCGTTGTGAATGATGATGCTGCCCGGAAAAAGCTCTTTTACCGCTATTGGGAGCGCTCTCTCTCCAACGAGCTTCCCATCGTGATATATTTTTACGGAGTCGCCAATACCTCTGAAGCTGAAACTCCTGCATAGTTCAATCCCCTTTTGAGTGGGGTAGAAAAGGCCATCCCGCTCAAAAACCAGCTCTCTATCCTTCAACCAGTTTAAAATTTCCAGCGAGGTTTTTTCGAGCTCTTCCTGGCCAAGAGGCTTCTCAATGCACATGGAAAGGAGCTGAAACTTCATAACTTCTTCATTTAGCCTCTCAACGTAGCCGTTGGCCTCCTCTTTGAAGTAATCCTCAGGGTTGTTTTTGTAGTAAGTGCTGATTGAGTCCTCTTCCCTGAGCAGAACAATTCCTATGCTCTCCTGCCCCTTTCTGCCAGCCCTCCCAACCCTCTGAATCATCTGGCTGTACGGGACAAGCTCTGAAATCACCACGTCCACGTCCCCAATGTCAATTCCCAGCTCAAGGGTGGGTGTTGAAACGACTATGTTCAGCTCGCCATCCTTGAATCTCTCTTCAACCTCACTTCTTACCTCCTTTGGCAAACCACTTTTGTGAATGGCAGATTTCAGGCCATAACGTCTCAAAATCAGGTTAATTGTTTCTACGGTCTTGTAGCTGTTCCCAAAAACGATAATCTTCCTGTTTCTCAAAGCTGAGACAATATCACGTACTGCAGAGTATATGCTGGGTGTGTAACGGAAAATTAAGTGCATGGTTCCCTTTCTGTGTTCTCCCGAAACGACTTCAAATTCTCTGTCGAAAAGCTCTTCAGCAAACTCGGCGGCATTGGAGAGCGTTGCTGAAGCGCATGCAATCTGAAAATCCGCGAATCTCGAAAGCCTCTTAGTGAGGTAATGCATGTTGCTGCCGAGAAGACCAGTGTAGGTGTGTAGTTCGTCCACTGCAATAAAACTGACGTCTCTGCATAGCCTTCTGAAGGATGGCGTGTTTCTGAGGTGGTAATCGACCATATCGGGATTTGTTAAGATTATATCGCATCTTCCACTCAGGACAAGCTTCCTTTCTTCTTGAGATGAATCTCCGTCAAATCTCACAGCTCTTAACCCAAGATGCGAGGCGTAATGTTTAATTTTTGCTTCCTGGTCTTTTGCCAGTGCCTTTGTGGGGTAGAAGACAAGGGCTTTACCCCCCTTCAGGACTTTCCAGAGCATTGGGATTGTGAAGGCTTCTGTTTTTCCAAAACCTGTTGGAGCGGTGATGACAACGTTTTTCCCTTCCATCAGCTTTAGCATAGCTTCTTTCTGAAAAGGAAACAGCATCTCAATACCCCTGCTCCTGAGACATTCTGCAAGCTGCTCAGGCAAAAAATCCAGTTCTTCAGTTGGCAATTCTCTGAAAGGATTCAGAACTCTGTAGAGGACTATCTCATCATCCGTATCGAAAATTGGAAGGAGTTCTTCTCTGAGGCCAACCTCTGAAAGAAGTTCGAGATTCTTCTGTCTGGTATTTTTCTTTTTACAGATGCACCGCCTCTTCAGCATCCCGCATTCTGGGCAGAACAACTCATCCACTTGCAGAGTTTTCAGGAATGAATAAATGGGTTTTCCTTGGTCTCTAAGCAGTTAGCCTAAATTCGAAGAAGCTCAATGGCCCTTTCAACCATCAGATCTATACCTTCCCTACCGGTCATAACCCTTCCATGGCCGGGAAGGATGAATTCAGGTTCAAGACGCCTCAATCTTTCGAGAGAGCTGGCCAGAGTTTTCCTGTCGCTGCCGTAGATGTCAAATCTTCCCGGCAGACCGTTCTCGAAAATAAGGTCTCCCGTGATGGCCGCTGAATAATCGGGGAGGAAAAAGGTGAGGCTTCCAGGGGAGTGGCCGGGAGTTTTGAGGATTTCAACGTCGGTATCTCCAATTACAAATTTTTTTCCAAGCTTTATGTCCAGATTAAAGCGATACTGGGAAACAGCCATATCTTTCGCATCGAAACCCAGTAAAGCTCCCTTTTCCGCAAACAAAATGTTGCTCTCGCAGTGGTCTCGATGGAGGTGAGTGTTGAAAACGTAGTTAGCTTCACCAAGCCCGTCGTTCCTTATCAAACCTCTCAGGTTGGTGTAGCTCTTGAAGGTGCCAGGGTCGATGACTGCAAGCTCATCATCCGCGATAATGTAGCAGTTCGATGAGTCTCTGAAGGCCTTTCCCCACGTGTAGGCGTAAACTCCGTCAAACAGCTTCACGTCATCACTCATCAGGAATCATTAAAAACCTTACTGTCACTTGACAGCATGGAGCCTCTGGAACCTCCCTCCACCTGAACCTCTCCTCCAGCATTCTTTCAACGTCCATGGTGTGTCTTGACATGGCAGTTAAAAAGACTTATGTTGGTGGTTGAAGAAAAACCTCATGGAAGATTCTGGAGTCAGTCAGTTGGCGAGGAAACTGGGTGCGGACATCTTTGGGGTGGCGGATTTAGACCTTCTCAGGGAGTATGAAACTCACCCCGCAAATCTTCTGGATGGATTCGACTACGGCATCTCCATCGGGGTTAAGCTCCCCGACCCACTCTTCGATATGCTACCGGAGTCAAGGCCCCTTTACTCCCGCTACTACGTGGTTGCCAACGATTTGCTCGACAGAATCGCCTTTGAAATCAGCAGAGCGATAGAGGGAGAGGGTTACAGGGCTTTACCCATTCCTGCATCAAAGGTTCTCGGTGGATTGCACTGGAGGAGCCACATCTCCCACAAGGCCATTGCGAGGGCTGCGGGTGTGGGCTGGATTGGGAGAAATCTGCTCCTCGTAACACCTCAGTTCGGGCCGAGAGTGAGGCTGGCGAGCATTCTAACCGACATGCCCCTGAAAGCTGGAAAGCCATCAAGAAACAGGTGTGGAGTTTGCAGGGAGTGCATCGACAGCTGCATAACTCATG
>DAINRD010000160.1:0-747 GCA_036742095.1 Archaeoglobus sp.
CGCTTATACGTAAATCGTGCTCGAAAATTCTGAAAATTGATGGCGAAACTGTTACGCTTGCTGAAAAGATAATGGAAGAGTGCAGATTGAGTGCGATGGATGCCATTCACGTAGCAACCGCATCGAAGCACGCTGATGTTTTTGTCACGGTGGATGACGAAATCCTGAAGAAATCCGATTGCCTGAAAAAGTTTATAGAGGTTAAAAGTGTAGTTGATTTGGAGGTGCAGTATGGGGAGCCAAGAAGTAATGATTAAAGCCCTTAAGATCCTCGAAAGAGAACTCAGCAGAGAGGAATTTCTCGTCTACCTCCAGACAATTACTGAGAAAGCCGGAGATTCGGTGAAGGAGCTGAGAGAGAAGGCCGATAACCTTAGCTTAGAAGATGTTTTGAAGATTGTGAAGGAGAAGGCTTGACCGAAACAACTTTTCCAGATGGCAGAATTAAACAAAATCAGCGTTTCTTTATAGAAGGATTTAGCGTAAAACACAATCTCGTAAGCGTCGATTAACTCACGATCCTTGTGGTAGTCTGCAACGTCGTTACAGTATTATCTATTACTGAGAGAAGAACTTTCAGGTTAATAACAGTATCAAGATATTTCTCATCAACGCATGAAAGTGTCATTCCGTGCCTGAAAACTGCAGCGACCCACTTCACAGAAACCTGCCCCTTCTTTCCGCCAGCAGCTTCATACCTCTCCGCAAACTCTTCAACGGGGGGGTTAGGTTGTAGCTGAGAACTGA
>DAINRD010000160.1:1120-1689 GCA_036742095.1 Archaeoglobus sp.
CTCTGCAGGAGGAGATTCGGGAGCTCGCAATGCTGAAGGCGAGGCTTCAGTTCTTGAAATCTGACAGAGAGATTTTCGCCAGAAACGGAATCGAGGTGGTCTGATGATCGAGGAGGTTTACAGGATAGCCGAGGAGATGATCCAGAAAGTCAGTGAGAGAGGTGTAAGGACAATTGACGACGCCATAGCAATAAAAAGAGTTCAGAGCATCACACCGTTCGGCTGGAAGACTGATCACTTTTCCCTTATTTTGTCAGAAGATCCTCTCGTCTGTCTCTACACGACAGGCAAGCTCTACGTTTACTGGTTCGGTGAGGATGCGGTTGTTGACATTGACAGCAAAATTGCCAGCGAAATCCATTCTCAGCTGGAGAGGTGGTAGTGTGAGCTTCAAGAGGGCTGACCAGATGAAGAGGGATGTCTACGTCGTCAAATTCCAGAGAAAGTACAGGATGCTGGTGATTAAAGTGGCAGATGCGTTCAGCGTTCTCAGCCTGAACTCGACAGCTGGGGCGGCGAGGCAGTACACTGTGAGGTGGGATGGGGAGAGGTTCACCTGCAACTGCCCT
>DAINRD010000160.1:1738-3905 GCA_036742095.1 Archaeoglobus sp.
AGGCTGTCTTTCTCACAGCAGCGAAGATGAACGAGACCGCAGAGGTTGAGGTGAACGGGAGGAGGCGGGAGAGGGATCGTTAGACCCTCTTTTCTTTTTAAGCCTGTGGAGGTGCTGTTATGCCCACAATAACGGTCAGAAAGGAGAGGATAAGAGAGGCAATGGAGACTGTGCTGAAAGCCTTCGAGAGCAATCCAGAAAAGGTTGCTCTTGCCGTTTTCCGCGGAAATTCAAAGCCCTCGGACAGCTGGAGCTTCTTCAATCGGCTGATAATGCTGATGAACGACACAGCTGATGCGAGAGGATTCAGGCAGTGGCAGCAAGCGGGAAGGAGGGTTAAGAAGGGAGCAAGGGCGTTCTACATCCTCGCTCCAGTCAGGAAGAGGGTTCCGGTGAAAGTTAGGAGAGTTGAGAAAGCCATCATTGAGGGCGAGGAAGTTGTGATGGAGATCGAGGAGACTGTGATGGTGGAGAAGCTCGTCAGCTTCAAGCCCGTTCCTGTTTTCCGGTACGAAGATACTGAGGGCAAACCTCTGCCTGAAGAGAACTTCAGCGTCGAAATACCGTGCGAGTTTTTCGGGATAATCGAGGAGCTCGGGCTGAAAGTTGAAACAGCAGCCTTCAGAAACTTCTACGGCTGCTACAGTCCACTCAGCAAAACCATCAGCCTCGCTTCCCCAGAACTCATCGTTTTTCTGCACGAACTCTGTCATGCTGTGGATGATCACCTGCACGGGATACAGAGAGGCCAGATTCCACTGCAGGAAGTCGTTGCAGAGTTCAGCGCTGCTGTCATAGCAACGCTGCTGGGCTACAGGATTCCGATGGGGAATGTTAAGGAGTACATAGAGCACTACGGTTTCACTGAACTTTTCAGGGCATTTGCGAGGGTTGAGAGGGTTGTTGGGTTTGTGGTTGAAAGAACATCCCAAATTCCGTGCTAAGTATTTTATTTTTTGAAAGTGAGAGAAATTATGCGCCACAGCCTTCACAAATTCATAGGCGATCTCGTCTCATCCACAGAATACACCGTAATCAGGGATGCTGCGTGTGGTGGAGATGGTAAAGTCCCTCTTTACCACGAAGATTTTAGGTTTGCTGATGTTGACATAGCGGTTGTGCACAATAATGTGGTAAGGGTGATAATAGAGATAGAAGAATCTGGCAAAAACCCCGTGCACATTTTCGGCAAATTTCTGGCCTCGGCACTCTCCACTCACTTCTCAAAAGGGATAGAATACTACCCTCTCGAATTTGTTCTTTTCATTCAGATAGTGGACACATCCAATCTCGATGAAAGGACGGGAAAATTTGAACAGTTTAACGCAATGGAAGAAGCGATAAAAAGCATTTTGCCTTTAAAGGGCAGTGAAGTGGTCGATTACAGGCTTCTGGCTGGCGATAGATACGACTTCTCGGCGGAGATGGGGAAAGAGCTTATTGGGCTGTTAAAATCACATATAGGCTGACGCTCCGCTCACTCGCTCGCTCAGCAATGAATGCTGTCCCGGCATATTGGCTTTTCGTCCTGGAGGAACGCTCGTCGGGCTCGCAAAAATATGGCCATCCCACTTCTGCTCTCCAACCCCACTCGCCACCCAATTTTTCAGCGAGCCCTCCTCGCTCGAAAAGCACATAAGCCGGGCACGCTTGCTCGTTCGCTTCGCTTTCCTGTTTGGCAGCATCATTGCTCCGAAGGGCACCACCTCCGTCATTTCCGACCAAAAACGGAGGTGGTGCAGATGCTGGGAGGTATGGAAGTCTCGGCTGAATACATCCGCCTGTGGAGGATTGTGAAGAAGTGCGAGGGATGCAGCAGATACAGAGAACTCGCAGTAAAGGGCGTGGAAGTGCAGATGGCTGTTCACGGCGACGTCATCAGAATAAAGCGAAGAAGGGTTGGCGAAGCTGCTCCATGCATCGTTAACTGCAAGAGGCTCTCAGATGAGGAGAAGGCTGATTACGACCTTCTCCGCTTTCAAGAACTCAGGGAGACATACGAGCCGGTTGTGATTGATTACAGCGAGGACAATGCGAGGGAGAGGGCGTGTATGAGGTTTGAGTTGAACTCTTTTCTCTGATTTTCTTTTTGTTTTTGCCTGTAGTCTGTATCCAACGATTTCTTGAAGTCTGAGCTAAAGGTTGAAATCTGGATGGTATTATTGCC
>DAINRD010000161.1:0-3427 GCA_036742095.1 Archaeoglobus sp.
AAAGGATTTTGCAGACGTCAAGCTCGTCAGCTACCATGTCGATGCAATAACTGGCGGAACAGATGCACTTGTGGACGTTGTTGTTCAGCTCAAGAAGGACAACAAGGTTGTCACGGCGAGGGGAGCGAGAACCGACATCATAATGGCATCAGTGGAGGCGTTCATAGAGGGGTTGAACATGCTGTTTTGATTTTTCAACTCTGCTTCATATTTTTCAAAATTAGAGGGCCAGAGGAACGATTTTTTAAAACTGAAATGTCCTGAGTGAAACCACCACTCTACTACTCAAATTACTCTGTCAGCAGTAATCATCGACAGGGTTGCGATGATACCAGCATAAGCAGCAACGAACAGAATTCTTGAAAAATTCAGATATCCTGTCAGTGCTCCGTCAACAACTTCCACTGTCGAGCTGATGAGGGGGAAGATAATGGGGAAAAGCACCACAGGCAGGAGCATCTCCCTTGCCCTTGAGTGGGCGAGTAGTGGGGATATGGACGTTATTGTGATGGAAAGAGCAGAATTGCATATGGTGAAGGTGATGAACGCCAGACCGAAATTTCCAGAGACGTCAAAGAGGGCAAAGCAGATGGGAAAAACGATAATCTGAACAGAGAGCATCAGTATCAGGTTGAACACCATCTTGCCCGCCAAAATCTCCTGAGGTGTTAGAGGAGAGGCTTTAAGCCCTTCTATGGTTTCTGCATCGTATTCTCGAAGAAAGGAGGCCGAGTAGCCAAGCATTCCTGTTAAGAAGAAAATTATCAGCAGGAGAGATGAGAAAATTTTTTCAGGTTCGGAAATTGCAGCACTGAAAAGAAAGGCTGCAGTCAGGCTGAAGAGGAGCATTATGCTGACGCTGGCCTTTGTTCTAAGTTCGGCCTTCAAGTCCTTTTTGGCGACCTCAATGAACCCCATGGAGAATCTCCACTGCTCTTTCGAAATCTTCTCCAAAGTAGGCCAGTCCCCCTTCCTTCAGGACGAGGTAAGAATCGCAAAATTCAGCTTCCTCAAGGATGTGGGTGGTGAAGAGCAGTGAACCCTTAAAACCCTTTGCCATCTCAATAACCCTGTTTCTTGCCTCCACATCAAGTCCAGCAGTGATTTCATCAAGTATTAACAAATCGGGTTCGTTAAGCATCGCTTTTGCCATTGAGACTCTCTGGACGTATCCCCTAGAAAGCTCTGAAACCTTTCGGTCAAGGTAATCGAGAAATCCAAATTTTCTGGCCAAGTCCTTCAAATCCATCTTACAGCTGTAAACACTGGCAAAAAACTCCAAATTCTCCCTCACTGTGAGGTCTCTGTAAAGCATGGGGTTGTGGGAGGCAACCCCAATCCTTTTCCTCACTTCAGATGAGTTAGATGGCTCCTCTCCAAAAACCCTGATTTTTCCCTCGGTCGGCCTCAGTATACCTGCAACTATTTTTGCCAGAGTGGATTTACCTGCCCCATTAAAGCCAAGAACCGCTACCTTACCACCATCCAGTTTGAAGGTCAGGTCTTTCAGCACATGCTTCCTGCCAAATCTTCTGCTCAGCTTATCTGCCTCAATCATTAATCCAGCACTCCTTTCGCACTCCTGTAGTCTTTCTCACTCCTTACCATGGCTTTTTTGAGGGATACGGCTACTGCCTTAACCGCAGCCTCCATTTTGTGGTGGGAATTGCTCCCCTTAACGCTAAGGTAAACGTTCAAGCCAGCATTTCTGCAGAGGGTGTCGAGGAAGTGCAGAAAGTCCTCCTCCCTCATCTCACCATCCCCAAAAGTCCCCTCCACCACAAGCACGCCTCTCCCGCTGAAGTCAAGACCGCAGATGGCTACAGCATCGTCCATTGGAACGATGGCATCACCAAATCTCTCTATTCCCTTCTTGTCCATCTCAGCCAGAGCTTTTCCTAAAACTATAGCCACATCTTCAATTATGTGGTGCTCAAGGTCACCCTTTGCCTTCACCATTAGCTTAATCCCGGAGTGTCTTGAAAGAGTTTTTAGCATATGGTCGAGAAAAGGTATGCCCGTCTCAATCTTTAACTCCTCTCCTAAGGTAACCTCTACCTCTGTCTCCTCCGTTTTCCTGCTAAACCTTTTCATACTCCACCTTTACTGCTTCCTCAAATTTAAGCTTTTTAGTGTACAAGGCTGAACCAATCACAACTCCAGCAGCCCCAACCCTCTTTGCGAACCTGACATCCTCAATGTTCGTTATTCCTCCAGCGACATAGACTGGATTTCTAAGGCTTTTAACGACTTGCTCTATTTTTTCCCTCTCTATTCCAGAAACCAACCCCTCAACGTCGATGTTTGTGTAGAGGAAGGAAACATCGAGGTCATCATAGAACTCTGCAAGCTGAACGGGTGTAAGCTCCACCGTCTCCTTCCAGCCTTTTACCGCAACTCTACCCCTCTTCGAGTCTATGGCCACCATAACCCTCCCCTTCCATTTCTCGGCGAATTCTCTGAGCTCCTCAACCCTCTCTACAGCAATCGTCCCAAAAATCACCCTGTCCACACCCACTTGGAAAAGCCTCTCCGCAACGCTGAAATCCCTTATCCCCCCACCAACCTGCACCTCAGCCATTTTCGCAATTTCAGCAATAATCTCCTCGTGCCTCAGCCTTCCCTGAAAGGCCCCGCTTAAATCGATGACGTGCAACACCTTTGCACCCTTCTCAATCCACTGCCTCGCAACTTCAATGGGGTTATCGGCCTCGAAGGTTACCTCCTCTTCCTTACCCTGCCTCAATCTCACAACCTTTCCATCCTTGAGGTCGATAGCGGGAATAACTCTGAACATCTGAGGGAGTTGAAAAAGGGAGATTTAAAAATTTGGGGCATCTTGGTAGGGTTCGCTTTTTCAGGTTATCAATTTTGTCCTGCTGTTAATTTAGCCCCTATCTGCTGCAGTCAGTAAAAATATGAAAAACTATTTGATGCAGACAACTGGCTGCTTTGCGTGCAGTATGACCTGCTGAGCAACGCTGCCGAAGAGCAACTTACCCGCAGGTCTCCTCTTCCTTACGCCTATCACAATCAACGTTGCCTCAACTTCGTCAGCAAACTCCACTATGTCTTCCTCTGGCTCCTTTCCCCTTACGAGGAGGTGTTTCTCAGCCTCCACACCTCTACTTTCGGCAAGACTGACAGCATAGTCCAGCAGCCTTTCGCCTGCCTCAATCTCTTTGGGAGTTGTTTTGTCTCCACCGTAGAGAGAGTGAACGAAAAGGAGCCTCTCGCCCCTCAATTTGGCCTCTTCAATGGCAAAATCCACTACCCTTGGTGTCCTGTCCGAGTGGTCCAGCGCGACAACAATTGCCATAAAACTAATAATAAATTAACTTATAAATAGTTTTGTCCAGAAATAGGGATTGATGTTTTCAAAAAACTTTTATAGATAAGCCATTCTCATTAATTTATGTTGAGGTTG
>DAINRD010000161.1:3767-3868 GCA_036742095.1 Archaeoglobus sp.
TATTAAGGGATTCTGCAACGGTGAAGCTGAGAGTGCCTACATTGCCGATCTGGCAGCCAAGAACCTTTATGAGTCAACAGAGTCTTTTGAGGGATTCGTGT
>DAINRD010000162.1:0-229 GCA_036742095.1 Archaeoglobus sp.
CATTATTACTTTCATGGCGCAGGGCTACGGGATGCCAGTGAGAGAGTTCCTCGAAACCTATCCAGAGCTTGTTCTCCCAGCCCACATGTTTGTTTTCTACTTTGGAGTAGCCGCCGACCTCACACCGCCAGTAGCCCTCGCAGCTTACGCCGGTTCCGCAATTGCTGGCGGTGATCCATGGAAAACGGGAATCAATGCCGTTAAAATAGGGATAGGGAAATACCTCGTC
>DAINRD010000162.1:366-3061 GCA_036742095.1 Archaeoglobus sp.
TGTGGCTGTTCTGTTTCTTGCAGCCCTGATTTTGGGATGCGCACAGCAGCCAAGCGAGGAAAAAACACCTACAACCACTGTAACACCAACCCCAACGGTGGCAGAGGTAAAAGAGATAACCATCCTAACTGGTGGTTCAGCTGGAACCTACTATCCAATCGGAGGAGCGATGGCCCAGGCCATAACTGAGTACGCTCCCGGCATTAAAGCAACTGCAGTAACAAGCGGAGCTTCAGTCGTCAACGCAAGAAAGGTTGGAGCCGGTGAGGCTGAGTTTGGACTTATGCAGAACGATGTCGCCTACTACGCCTACAATGGAGTGGAGATGTTCAAGGACAATAAGATTGACAAGCTGAGAGGAGTTGCTACACTCTATCCAGAAATCATCCAGATTGTGACGCTAAAGGAGAGCGGAATAAAGACCGTTTACGACCTGAAGGGCAAGAAGGTTGCTGTTGGTGCTCCCGGCTCTGGAACGGCAGTTGATGCACTGCAGATTCTGAATGCAGCAGGCATTGATGAGAGCAACACAGACATCAGGTATCTCGACTTCAAGGAGGTTGCAGATGCCCTCAAGGACAGAACCATTGATGCTGGATTCATCGTTGCCGGAATCCCAACCTCTGCCGTCAGCGATGTTGCTGCAGTTAGAGAGGTGGGAATTGTCGAAGTTCCGGACGAGATTTACCAGAAGCTGAAGGAGCAGTACCCCTTCTACACTCAGGTTACCATTCCAGCAGGAACTTATCCGGGTGTTGACAAGGACGTTAAGACTGTAGCTGTTCTTGCAATGCTTGCCACAAACGCTGACCTGCCAGAAGACCTTGTCTATGAGGTTACCAAGGCAATCTTCGAACACAGAGATATCCTTGAAGCTGCCCACAAGAGGGCTGCAGACATAACCCTCGAAACTGCCCTTGAGGGCATGCCAATCCCGCTGCATCCCGGAGCAGAGAAGTACTATAAAGAAAAGGGATTGCTCCAGTAATTTTTTACTTTATTTTTCCCCTGAAAGGTATCAGGTCAACCATTGTTTTAAGGCCCGCCTCGCTTTTAACAACAGCCTCAGCAAGGTTGACCGCAACTGATGCTGTTCCGAGGTCGCCCTTTGTTCCGGTTGAGGTCCACACTATGCTATTGTCGCCATGAATCTCAATTCTTTCGTATTCTTCGGCATTGGCGTAGGCGTGGAACTCAATCCTTATCTTCTCCTCCCCGTTTTTCAAAGCACTTCCGTAGCCAATCGCTCCAAGAACCTCTCCGCTATCATGCACAAATTCCTGTCCCTCCCTTACCTCGTCAGGAGAGAAGTTAAGGGCCTCACTGATTAGAAGCACAGACTCCGCATAGCCAACATGCCCGGTAATCTCCCCCTTCTCAAGCTTCTCCTCTGCATCCTCAAGTTTCAGGCCAATTCCCACCTTCTTCTGGAAGGGCTCTCTCCTCTTCAACGTATCAATGCACCTTACAGCCTTTATCCTCTCAACTTCCGTGAAGGGGGCGGAGAGGAAAACCACCAGCGCATCAAGGAGGAAGCCGGGGTTTATGCCCGTTCCAAGGACAGTTTTTCCATTCTCGACCGCAAGCCTGTCAATTTCCTCAGCAAGCTCAGGATATCGATAGCGAGGATAGCTGAGGGTTTCACAGGTGCTTATCACGTTAAATCCTTTTCTCAGGCACTCCTCGATTTGGGGATAAACTCTGTCGAGGTAGGAGCCAGTGCAGAGGAAGGCAACGTCTCCTTCAAATTCCAGCCTGTCGCTGATTACGCCGTCAGACTGAATTCCGAATTCACTCAACTTCCTCCCCTTCAGCTCTGGATTGATGTCAACAGCTCCAACGACGTTTATTCCTCTCTTGGCACAGCATTCAGCAATCAGCCTTCCTATCGGCCCGAAGCCATAGATTACAGCGTCCATGGAGGGAGAGTGAGGGAAGGTATTAAACTTTAATTGTCATGTAAACCCTTATTTTTCAGCCTACTATCCCTCCTAATTTTTGCTGCCCCACCATGATGGTATATGCTTTTGCATGTCAAAATTCCGGAAAGGAAAGCTGATAACTTTTTTAATCCACCGGCTGTTCAGGTTTCATGCTTCCCGCT
Organism: Archaeoglobus sp.; assembly: GCA_036742095.1. GTDB lineage: Archaea > Halobacteriota > Archaeoglobi > Archaeoglobales > Archaeoglobaceae > Archaeoglobus. The sequence continues at coordinate 2,471 of DAINRD010000162.1, forward strand.
AAATACTCACCGAAGGATGTGGAATCTGAAATTTTCAAATTCTGGGAGGATAATGATATCTACAGAAAAGTTAAGGAGAAAGGTGGAAGAAAGTTTTACTTCGTTGATGGCCCCCCCTACACAACAGGAAGGATTCATCTCGGAACTGCGTGGAATAAAGTTCTGAAGGACACCATTCTGCGCTACAAACGAATGATGGGCTTCGCTCCAACGGACACTCCGGGATGGGACATGCATGGTTTGCCAATAGAGGTTAAGGTGGAGCAGGAGCTCGGATTCAGAACAAAGAGGGACATTGAGAGCTTTGGAATTGACAGGTTCATCGAGAAGTGCATGAAATACGCTCTGACCAACAAAAACGCCATGACGGAGCAGTTCAAGAGCCTTGCAGTCTGGATGGACTGGGAAAATCCCTACATGACCATCAAGGCCGAATACATGAACGCGGCGTGGTTTGCAATCAAGAGAGCTCACGAGAGGGGGCTGCTTGAGAGAAAGAAGATGGTGGTCAACTGGTGCCATCGCTGTGAAACGGCACTGGCTGATGCTGAGGTGGAGTACTGGGATGAGGAGGACCCCTCAATCTACGTC
>DAINRD010000162.1:3342-3820 GCA_036742095.1 Archaeoglobus sp.
TGTTGAGGACTACGAACTGGGAATGGAGAAGGGGCTTGAGGTTTTCAATCCAGTTGACGACAGAGGAGTTTACACAGAGGAGGCGGGCAAATACGCAGGAAAGCACGTGAAGGAGGCCAATGACGACATCATTGACGACCTCTACCGCAAAGACCTGCTGCTGGCTGAGGAGAGAATCGTTCACCGCTACGGCCACTGCTGGCGCTGCAAGACGCCAATCATTTACAGAGCAACGGAGCAGTGGTTCATCAAGATTTCAGAGCTGAAGGATGAGATGCTGGAGGAAATAGACAAGGTAATGTGGATTCCCGAGTGGGCGGGAAGTGCGAGGTTCAAGGACTGGGTCAGCAACGCCAAGGACTGGTGCATAAGCAGGCAACGCTACTGGGGCATCCCCATTCCTGTCTGGATTTGCGAGAAATGCGGAGAGATGAAGGTTGTCGGCAGCATTAACGAGATAGAGTGGGAAAACGACCTC
>DAINRD010000163.1:0-3801 GCA_036742095.1 Archaeoglobus sp.
ATAAAACCAGCCATTCCTCCGTATATCTCAAATGACTGCCAGAGGTATCCTCTGCGTATCAGCATCTCAATAATTTCACTCATGTGCATGCAGTGCAGAATGCAACTTAAAAGGTTATCTTCTTATGGTGTCATGCAGGCATGGAGTTATGGACAGGAAGAAGGTCGTCGAGTGGTGGGTTGGCAGGCTTCTGGTAAACTATCCCGTAAAGCCCGTCTTTGAGGTGGTTAGCTTCCTTCAGGAGGCTGCTGAGAAAATAGTTGACGGAGCTTTGAGCCTTTATGAAGGAAAGAGTGTTGATTTGAGCGATGCTGTTGATGACGTGATGCGTTTTCTCGCTACGGACAGAAACTTCAACCCCGGAGACAGCGTAAGGCTCTTTTGCGAGCTTAGAGATTTTATGGCAGACGAGCTTAAACTTAAAGCAGAAGACAGGCTAAAATTCGACAGGAGGTTTGATGAAATACTCTTTACAGCTTTCGACGCCTACATGACGTGCAGAGAGAAAATTTACGAGCTAAGGCTGAAAGAAAAAGAGGCAGACCTTGAGATGATGAGAAAAATAATGGATTACGCCTCTAAGTCTTTATCCTCTCGGGATTGAATCCCTTCTTTATAAGCAGTTCCTTAACCCTGTTCACGTGATTGCCCTGAAGCTCTATCACTCCATTCTTTATCGTCCCGCCACACGCCAGCTTTGACTTCAGATATTTCGCAAGCTCTTCAAGATTTATCTCTCCCTTGTCGATTCCCTCGATGATGGTCACTTCCTTCCCGTAGCGTCTCTTGCCCGTCTTAATCACAATAAACTGCTGCTCTTTTGCAACTTCCTCGCAAACACACAAATCTTTCGGCAGTCCGCAAACAGGGCAGATTTCCGACATCTTCCTGTTTAACCTCCTTTTTAAGAAGTGAGTATATGCAAAATTTTAAATTTTCGGTAACATCATCATTCCTTTATTGTGGATGAACAAGATTTCAAAGAAAAAGGAATTGACATAGGAGTTAATCGTGGACTGAATTAATCTAAAATGATGTAAAAAACTTAAAAAGGCTTCTGAATGGTCGCATCCGGAAAAACAGCCACCTTCTTTTCTTCTTTTCCCACCTCCTCGACCATCTCCTCCAGAGTCTTCACCCTGACAACCTCGTCGTAAACCTCAAGCCACGGCTGCTTCTCCTGATACTTCGAGACGAAAATCACCTTTCCGGCCCTCTTCAGCGTGTCGGGAGGTGGCAAATACAGGAACCCACCTTTCCTCCTCATCCCCCACCTTCCGTGGACGTAGTGGCTGATCTGGCCTGTTTTTGAGTTGCATACAATGACGAGAGTTCCACCCTGCTTGAGGCAGAGGGATGGCCATGTTGCTATGGCAGCTTCACTTGCCTTGCTGTAGGCGTTTGAGATTACAACGTCGAATTCGAACCCAATCTGCGTTGCGTAGTGCTTCCTCGCCCCCTCCACTCCCTTTCTCTGAGCCTCAACGATATCTCCAGCGAAGACGTGAGTGTTCTCCCTTCCCGTGTTGACGAGAGTGTTGACAATGAAGTCGAACCCCGCCATTCTCGCAGCCTCTTCTGCATCTCTCCGCATCACATTCTCCTCGTTAACTCTGCCGTAGGCCATCTGGCAGGTTGGATGAAGCTCTCTCACAACCATAGCAGCGCTCCAGCCCCCTATGACGCCGTGATTGTAGACTATGCTCCTAATCCCCGCCACTCCGGGCAAAACAATCTTCGCCCCACCGCTGTAACCAAACTGGGGATGGGGCAGAATGCACCCCAGACCGATTTTGAGGGAGTAGCTCATAACCTCCGAGTTTATCTCCACCGGCGTTCCTGCGGAAGTTTCTCCAAGATAGTCAAGGTTGCCAAGCGGATTGTGGTTGAAGACGGGATAGCTTTCGACGATTTCCTCACCCAGCTTCTTCGCAAAGTCCTCTCTGTCGTAGGTTCCATGAGCCCCATTGGCGCAGATGAAAGTTATATTGTCATCAGAAACTCCTCCCCTCCTTAGCTCCTCAATAACCGCCTTTGCAATGATTTCAAGCTTCGTCGGCCTCGTCATATCGTCGAAAACCACCACTGCCTCTTCCCTCTCCTCTGCAAGCTTTGAAAGCGCCTTCTGCCCGACTGGCTCCCTCAAAACCCTAAAAATCTCATCTCTCTCAACCTCTCTGGCAGAATCTCCCGCCATCCGGAAAACGGTAACGTCCCAGCTTTCCGGAGGCTCAAAAAGTAAAGGTTTATCGCCATACCATATGTCACTCGGAAGTTCAATCATGCTTTAAAGTTAATTTTTACTATAAAACGGTTGTTGATTTTTAATCCAATAACTGCAAATTTTATATTACTTCCCGCTATGGGTGATTAGGTGAGTCTATGCCGAACATATTCGTCGAGGAACTGGTTCACACTCCCATAGAGAAACAGCTCATCGAAATAGTGGAAAGGAAGGGCATCGGTCATCCCGATAGCTTGGCTGACGGAATGGCGGAAGCGATGAGCAGAGAGCTGAGCAGAGAGTACATCAGAAGGTTTGGGGCGGTGCTGCACCACAACACAGACGAAACGCAGATCGTAGCTGGCCGCTCAAATCCACAGTTTGGCGGAGGAGAGGTTATCGAGCCCATTTACGTCCTGCTGGTGGGGAGAGCAACGAAGTTCTTCAATGGAGAGTACATTCCCACGGACAAAATCGCTCTCAAGGCTGCAAGAGATTACATCAAACAGCACATGCAGAACCTCGACCCCGACCTTGACATAATCTTCAACGTTAGGCTGGGTGAAGGAAGCACCGACCTGCAGGATGTCTTCAGGAGGAAAAGCGGTAATGTTGCCCTTGCCAACGACACGTCGTTCGGCATAGGTTTTGCTCCTCTCTCTGAAACCGAAAAGCTGGTTTTCAACGTTGAGAGGAGAATTTATGAGGAGTTCAGGAAAATGAATCCTGCAATCGGAGAAGATGTCAAGGTAATGGGGTTGAGAGAGAAGGACAGAATTTCCCTCACCATCGCTGCAGCTTTCGTTGACAGGTACGTTGCCAACATTAAAGAGTATGACGCAATTAAGGAGGAGCTTGAGAACTTCGTTAAGGAAATCTCCTCTGAGTACACTGAGAGGGAGGTGGAGGTATTCGTAAACACCGCCGACGACTACGAGACTGGATGCGTTTATCTGACAGTTACTGGCACCTCAGCGGAGAACGGAGATGACGGGAGTGTTGGAAGGGGCAACAGATGCAACGGTCTCATCACCCCCGGCAGACCAATGAGCATGGAAGCCAGCAGCGGTAAAAACCCCATCAACCACGTAGGCAAGATTTACAACCTCCTTGCCAATCAGATTGCGGCAAGAATTGCCCAAGAAGTCGAGGGCGTTGAGGAGGTTTACGTGAGAATTCTAAGTCAGATCGGCAGGCCGATAAACGAGCCCAAAGCCTTGAGCATTCAGGTTATCCCGAAAAGCGGCTACGACATTTCAAAGCTCGAAAGGCCCGCAAGGGATATCGCAGAGGAAATGATTTCCAACGTTGGCAAGATAACGGACATGGTGATAGAGGGGAAGGTCAGAACCTTCTGACAATATTTTTGTAAATTTTTGCAGTTCTGTAAAGCTCCTCTACGTAAACAAACTCGTCCTCTCCATGCAAATTCCCTCCTCCTGGCCCCAGATAGAAGGCGGGAACTCCGTGCTTTCTGACGTGCCTCGTGTCCCCTACACCAAGGGAAAAAACGCCCTTGGGCTCTAACCCTTCCTCTCTTATCGCCTCGACCATTATTTTCAGCAGCCTCATATCAT
>DAINRD010000164.1:0-3746 GCA_036742095.1 Archaeoglobus sp.
CTCCAAGCTCCTTTATTCCACTACCACAGTTCATCGCAGTGCCCTTCTTTGCAACTATGCTCTCAAGGTCCTCCTTAACCGCCTCAAGGATTTCCCTTTCAAAATGTCTGTTAAGCTCCCAGTGCTCCTTTGCCGCTTCGTAAGCATTTTTCAGCAGCCTTATTTCATGGCCGCCAAATTCAAAGTTAAGAGGAGCGTATTCATTTAAGCCATTGAATGGTGATAACTCTGAAACGAGGCCGGTCTTTGGAGCGATGCCCTTCTCGATGGCCCTCGCTCCAACCATGGCCGTCGTTGAAACAATACCATAAGCACCAATCAGCCAGACTTTCATGAAGTACCCACCTCCAAAATCCGGAGATGTTTTGTATCCTTCCAGCCTTCTGAATAAAAAATTTCCTTAGAAGTATTTTCTGGAAGTTTCAATAGCTCTGGCAACAATCTCCACCGCACTCTCAACGTCTTTCAGGTCAACAACCTCTACAGGACTGTGAATGTATCTTGCAGGCACGCTCACAACTCCTGCGGGAATTCCGGCCTTTGTGAGATTGATTGCGGTTGCATCGGTAGTCCCACCCTCCGCCACCTCAAGCTGGTAGGGGATGTTGTATTTGTCTGCCGTTTCGGTCAACCACCTCAAAACTTTCGGTGAGGCTATCAAACCTCTTCCGGACGCGTCAACAACAGTTATCGCTGCACCTTTGCCCAGCTTAACGTCCATGTGGGCTGACTCGCTCCCGGGAAAATCTGCAGCCACACAGCTGTCAACAGCAATTGCTGCGGTTGGCTCAATGGCGAAGGCCGAAGTTTTTGCCCCCTTCAAACCAACTTCCTCCTGCACTGTAGCAACGGCGTGAACTGTTACATCTGCCTTTGCCCTTCTCACAGCCTCAATCATCACCGCCACACCAACTCTGTTATCAAAGGCCTTTCCAGTAATCCTTCCGTTGGCCAGCTCAATAACCTCTCTATCAAGTGCAACGGGAGTTCCAACGTTTATACCGAGCTCAAGCACTTCCTCCTTGCTGCTCGCCCCGATATCGACAAACATGTCCTTAATCTCTACGGCCTTCTTCCTCTCCTCATCCTTCATCAGGTGAGGGGGTTTGCATCCGATAACGCCGTAAACCTTCTTTTTGCCATACAGCACTACTCTCTGGGCCAGAGCAATCTGAGAGAACCACCCTCCAATTGGAGTGATTCTGATGAAGCCCTTGTCGTCGATGTACTTGACAACAAAACCAATCTCGTCCATGTGGGCAGCAACCATTATCTCAGGTTTTCCACCGTTTCTTGTGCAGATCAGATTCCCCATGCTGTCCGTCTTTATCTCATCAGCCCAGCTTTCGAGCTCAGCCCTTACAATTTCCCTTATCTCGTCCTCATACCCGCTAATGCCGTGAGCATTGCTCAGCTTCGCAATAAGCTCCTTCAAAAAACCACCTCACTCAAGAACCGCATGCCTCGCCTCCAAATCTTTCTCAGTCAAATGCTTCCTCATCATAATTTCAGCCACGAGAGCGTCGAGGAAAATCATGGCTGTTAGCTCAAACATCGTTCCGAGGGGGGCAAGCTGAGAGAGCATTTCATCCCTTTCCTGCTTCATCTTGCCTTTAACAATAATAACAACGTCCGCCATCTTCGCCAAACTTGATTCCTTATTTCCTGTCACAGCAACGAGCTTTGAGCCGATTTCCTTGGCCTTCTTGCTTATGTTAACCACAGAAGTTGTTTCGCCACTTCCCGAAATGGCAATTAGAGTATCATCCTGAGTGATTCTGGGCGTTACAGCCTCGCCAACAACATATACCAAATACCCAAGGTGCATCAGTCGCATTGCAAAGGCCTTTGCGATGTAGCCACTTCTTCCTGCACCAATAACAAAGATTGACCTCGAAGAATCTATCAGGCCAATCATCTCACTGACCTTATCTACATCTATGTGGTTTCTCAGGTTCTTTATGTGCTCTGAAACCACTTCCAGAAATCTGAGCATTGTTTCTCCCGCCATGACTAATGAATGAATTTTTTCTCTGTTTTTAACACTAACTATACACGACCATGTTAACCACAACCTCGGCAATGTCTGCCGAGTAGCCCGCAATCCTCGAAAGGCTGTCTATGATGGATTTCAGGTTTAAGGCCTCCTCAACATCTTCCTTGATTACTTTGCTGTAATACTCCTTCTCAATTTCCTGAATCTCGTCGAATTCTTCCAATACAACTTCTGCAAGCTCAAGCTCATTCTGCAGGAATGCCACAAGAGCAGTTCTCAGCATCTCCAGGTCAGTTTCCACGAAATCGCACAGATACTCCACAGGCTTGCCCAATTCAATCAAGCTCACGGCCATGTTTGCGGCATGGTCAGCAACTCTTTCTAAGGACCTCACGACCGTTCTGTACTCCTGAATGCTTTCAAAGGGAATGTCAAGCTCTGCTGCAACATCTGCATGCAGATTTGCCAGCTTTAACTGTCTCAGCAGCAGAAAGTAAAGCCTGTCCACTTCTTTTTCTCTGAAGATTATTGAGTTGCACATGTACCTGTCGTACTTCTTCAAAGCGGTGCAAAAGTCCGAGACCATTCCAATGCAGGTGTTTCCAAGCCTCCTCAAAATACCCTCAGGCTTGAGCCTCGTGTTGTCAAGAAAAATCTCCAGTAAAATTTCCTTTCCGGTGTCCTCAACAATCTCCACCCCCATTAAAATCTCAGAAGCTCTGGATATTGCAGACCTCTGCTCCTCGTCGTAAACCTTAACCCTCAGAGAGTCTGCTCCAGCCAGATAATAGGAAATTACCCGCCTCAAAAGTGCCTCATGCTTCACATCCTTAGCATCAATCTCCACTTTCTTGACCTTTAAACCCGGATTTTTTGGATAGATTGTTAAGAAGTTTTTACCAATGCTAAGAACTACCTCGCTGCCGGGCTTTATGTCATTCTCCACCACCCACCTTTTTGGCAGTGTCAGGATGTAGCTGCTCTTTCCGCTGAAGTAAACCTTCCTGCTTTCGAGCATACTATATATCCTCCAATGAGGTATATATCTCTATCTACGCTATAACGGAAAAGGAAAAAGATATATACATTGGTTTTTACTTCCAGCATGGCTGTTGACTTTTTCATCGTTGCCGCTGCTGTCGTTGGCTTCTACGTTGCATGGAACATCGGTGCCAACGATGCTGCCAACTCAATGGCCACCTCCTACGGAAGCAGGGCACTGACTTTGAAGCAAATAATCATCATTGCCTCAGTTCTGGAGTTCTGCGGAGCGGTGTTTTTCGGGAAAAAAGTAACGCACACAATAGCGAAAGGCATTGTCCCCATAGAGCTTCTTGACCACAATCTGGTTGTTTTTGGTGCTCTGGCTGCTCTTCTCTCCGCTGGTTTCTGGATAACAATTTCTACGTACTACCACTTCCCATCTCCACCACCCACTCGATTGTTGGGGCAATGCTGGGATTTGGACTTGCAGCAGTCTCGCAGAACCACCTAACTCTTGAGCAGATAAAGTGGGATGTTCTGGCTAAAATTGCGTTAAGCTGGCTAATTTCCCCTCTTTTCGGTGCTACACTCGCTTTTGTTGTTTTCACCCTCATTCGCTTCATCCTCCTCAGCCGATTTGCCAGCGAAAGCATAGAGCACGTTTTCCGCTATCTTCAGGTTCTCACGGCCTGCTACATGGCCTTTGCCCACGGAAGCAATGACGTGGCCAATGCTACAGGGCCTATTGCCGCAATCATGGGCTACA
>DAINRD010000165.1:0-1080 GCA_036742095.1 Archaeoglobus sp.
ACGTCATTGATCGTATCCACCACTATGTCAACATCCGCCAAACCGCCCATGCACACCTGCGTGTACATTATTCCAGCATCGTAACTTCCCGGCACATTCACTCCACAGTCCACAACAATAGCGCCATTTTCAAGCTTTTTAGACTCAATTCTCAGCTCCTCTTCATAATCCAGCATGTCTTCTACAATTTCTGCGGCAATTTCATTTATGCTCAGCATTTTACCACCTCACCAAAAAAACAGACACTGGAGTTTTTATTTTTTATCTTTTAATCTTCCTCTTCCCATCTGGCAATACTGATTTCTGAACCCATCAGCTTTAGATACTCCTTGAGCATTCTTGGGAACTTTGAAGCTTCAACAAATCTCAACCCAAGCCTTTCACTCCATTTCCTTATCCCTGCATCGCTGCTCACCACTCCAGCCTCAAGCTCTTTTGCCAGAAGAAGCACGTCCAAATCAGGGGCACTGTCAAGAATGCCCTGCCTCATCACAGACCTGTACTTGTCCCTGAACTTGGAAATTAATCCTCCAACTTCCTCTTCAATTTTACTCTTGTCTTCAAGCTTTGTTGTTAGGGCAGAGGATTCAAGAATATACTCCTCGGCAAGCCTCCTCCCCCTGTTCATCTTCTGCCTGACAGTGATGATGTACTCATAGAAAATAGCAGCGGGAATTTTCACCTCGTACCTGTTTGGAGTCTTTTTAACGAGCCAGGTGTCCAGCTTGGTGAAAATTTCCTCATCGCAACCATATCTCTTTAAAAAGCTCGTGAGTTCTGTGTAAACGGAAGGATATGGGATGTAACAGCTTATGTCGAGTTTTAATCTTGCGAGAGCTATCAGGTCAAGAACTTCTGTAGCAGATTCACAAAGGGATTCGTAGCCCTCCTTTATCCTGAGACCAGCATCGGTTATGGCAGTTGTATCCAGAACGAACCTCTGCCTCATCCATAAAAAATCAATCCAGCCATATAAGTAGTTTCCCCAGATTTATGGTGATAGAGTTTTGAGAAATCTCCTTCTTGCTGCCAGCTCCCTCCTTTCACCTTCACCCAAACTCTTTATCCAATCATTAAAGG
>DAINRD010000165.1:1090-3746 GCA_036742095.1 Archaeoglobus sp.
CCAAAGGCATCCGCAAGTTGTTTGATGGCTCCAGAGGCCTCGCTCATCGGTGAAGAGAAAACCAGAGGTCTTCCTGACTTCATCGATTTCCTGACAGCCTCATCATTTGGAATCTCGCCTAAAACATTCCCAAAAAGGGTTCTGATATCCTCCACCTCCACTTCACCCATCTCCCCTCTGTTGTTGACAACAACACCCGCAAAATCAGCCTTCAATTTTTGGACAGCTGGAAGAATGTAAATTGCTCCCTGAAGAGAGGCTTTGAGAGGTTGTAAAACGGCAAGAACTGAACTTGAAGCTGAAATTGCCACAACTGTCTCTTCATCAAAACCTCCCGGTATGTCTAAAAACACGATGTCTGCTGAATCAACCACACGCTCCAGAAAATCGCTCATTCTTGCCCTTCTCAACTCCTTTATGTCCATGCCCACAGGAATCACCTCAACACCTGAAATACCACTGTAGAACACATCATCTGCTTCAGCAAATCCCTCAAGTACATTTTTTACAGTTAGGGGAATGTCGTCGATCTGTCCTATTGACACAGCAGCCGGATACTCACGGTCAAAATCCATCAAGGCAACTTTATACCCTTTCTGAGCCATCAGTATGGCGAGATTGATTGCAAGAGTTGTTTTACCCTCCATGCTTCCCCCTGAAACAATTGTAACGACCTCCTTCATTGAATAAAAATTAATTTTAAATAACTTAAATTTTTCTATTGGGGATAAATTTTTAAGTCAAAAGGCAAAGCGCTTACCGATGTCGTGACTGCTGGCTTACATAATAACAAGGTTTCTAATGGTAATCCCAACGGTGCTAATACTTCTAACGATCGTATTTCTGATACTCAGAATTATCCCCGGCGACCCGATAACGGCGATGGTGGGGCAGAAAGTGCCGGAAGAGGTTTTGCAGAAACTACGTCATGAGGCGGGACTTGACAAACCATACCACGAGCAGTACATTGAATACTTAAAGGGTGTATTTACGGGTGACCTCGGAAGGTCGATGATATGGGGTAAGAGACCTGTAATTGCCGAAATCATGGACCACTTTCCCGCCACGCTGGAGTTGACGATATTTGGCTTCATTTTGAGCGTTCTGATAGGGGTTGCCACCGGCTCCATTGCTGCCTTCAGGAGAGGAAGCAAGGTGGATTCAGGGATGAGGATTTACAGCATCGTTGCCTACACTCTCTTCATCCCGTGGTTTGGAATGATTCTGCAAATGCTATTCGGTGTTTATCTGAAAGTTCTACCGATTGGCGGTAGAATAACCCCCGGAAACTCTCCTGAGACCATTACAGGTCTTTACGTCCTCGACAGCATTTTGACACTGAACTTTAATTCCCTTATCGATGCCCTCGCCCACCTTGCACTGCCTGCGATAACGCTCGGAATTGTCCTTTCTGGAGCCTACACAAGGTTGCTTAGAAATAACCTGATTGACGTGCTCAGTCAGGACTTCATTAAGGCTTACAGGGCAAGAGGAGTGAGAAACAGCAAGGTAATTTTCCACTCCATGAAGAACGCCTTCATTCCTGTCGTCACGTTGATGGGACTTCAGTTCGCCATTCTGCTGGCTGGAGCGGTGCTTACGGAATCAACCTTCTCGTGGCCGGGAATGGGAACTTTCCTTATTGAGAGAATAGAATACAGGGACTACACCTCCGTTCAGGGGACGATAGTCTTCTATGCAGTCTTTGTTGCGCTCATCAGCCTCGTGGTGGACGTGGTGTATGCTCTGCTCGACCCGAGGATAAGGTACTGAGGTGATAAAATGGCGGAGGTCAGAAATCTTGCAACGATGATATTCAGCTTCCTTCCAGAGGCGGAAGGGAGGTACATGGTCATTTCAGGACTTGCTATAATCATCACTGTTGCGTTAATGGCTGTCTTCGCCCCCTTCATTGCCCCCTACGACCCGATAAAGTCAGGAAAGGACGTTTTGCAGCCTCCGAGTCCTGAGCACATTATGGGCACTGACAATCTCGGTAGAGATGTTTTCTCAAGAATCGTTTACGGCTCAAGAGTTGTTCTCGCAGTTGTGCTGTCAGCATCACTCGTTTCGGGAGTTATCGGAGTTCCTCTCGGCCTAATTTCTGGCTACTTCGGAGGCAGGCTTGACAGAGTGCTTTCAATGCTTATGGACAGCATGTACGCATTTCCTGGTCTGATTCTGGCAATTGCAATTGCCGCAGTGTTAGAGCCGAGCGTTTTCAACGCAGTTGTAGCGATTTCAGTTGTTTACGTTCCCACATACTTCAGAATGATTAGAGGACAGACGCTGAGCATCAAATCCCTGCTGTTCGTTGAGGCCGCAAAGGCTTCAGGGGCGAGCGACTGGAGGATAATGAGGAAGTACATCTTTCCCAACCTCATTCCAACCCTCGTGGTTGTCTTCTCTCTAAGCGTTGCTGATGCGATTCTTACCGAGGCTGGATTGAGCTTTCTTGGTTTCATTGTGAGTGCTCCCACTCCTGACTGGGGATTTGAGCTTGCATCGGGAAGGCCATACCTGCCTGCGGGCTACTGGTGGATGATAACGTTCCCCGGACTGATGGTTATGCTTCTCTCGCTTGGCTTTGCATTAGTTGGAGAGGGGCTCAGTGAGATATACGCACCTAGGAGGGAGAGATGATGCTGCTGGACAT
>DAINRD010000166.1:0-3725 GCA_036742095.1 Archaeoglobus sp.
CCACAGTGAAAGGCTCCCCTCTCTGCTTTCAAGAGTTTTTGAGAAGGTGGATAAAGGCTCGATTGACTTAATTGCCTTTTCTCAGGGCCCCGGAATGGGGCCTTGTCTCAGAGTCGTGGCAACCGCGGCAAGGCTGCTATCAATCAGGTTGAGAAAACCCCTTGTTGGAGTAAACCACTGCTTAGCTCATGTTGAAGTTGGGAGATGGAAGACTGAAGCAATCAATCCCGTTTCTCTTTATGTAAGCGGGGGAAACAGTCAGGTTATTGCCAGGAGGGGCAACAGATACAGAGTTTTTGGCGAAACCCTCGACATTGGGATAGGTAACGCTCTGGACAAGCTGGCAAGACACATGGGACTCAAACATCCAGGAGGGCCGAAGATAGAGGAACTGGCAAAAAAGGGAGAGAATTATCACTTCCTGCCCTACGTTGTCAAGGGAATGGATTTTTCTTTCAGCGGGATGGTTACAGCAGCCCAGCGCCTTTACGACTCTGGAGTACCAGTGGAAGACGTGGCTTTCAGCTTTCAGGAGACAGCCTTTGCAATGCTCACAGAGGTGACTGAAAGGGCCCTTGCCTACCTCGACCTGGATGAAGTCCTGCTGGTAGGTGGTGTTGCCGCCAATCGGAGACTTCAGGAAATGCTCAGGATTATGTGCGAGGACAGGGGGGCAAATTTCTACGTACCGCCGAAGGAGCTTGCGGGAGATAATGGGGCAATGATTGCCTACACCGGGCTTTTAATGTACAAACATGGGTATCAGACGCCCATCGAAGATTCGTACGTCAGACCAGACTTCAGAATAGAGGATGTGGAAATAATTTGGGATTAGCTAACCTACTCTGTCTCTTCTGCCTCTTTCTTCATCATTTTCTGCCTTTCCTTTGCCGTGTATCCTGTAAGCTCTTCAAGGAACTTGTTGTAGGTCTTTAAGGTCTTTATGGCGGTATCATCGTCCACAATTCTCGTTTTGGATTCTGCGTAGAGTTTCTTGTTTTCAAGTTTCAGCTTCAGAACCTCGATTGCACCGAAATTTTTGACGAAATAGTAATCTCCTTCGACTTCAAAACCGCCAAAGTGTTTGTTCAGCATCTCCTCAAGCCTCTCAAGAGTGGGTTTGAATCCCCTTTTGAACCTGTACTCCCGCATGACTTTTGTTGTATAGCTGATACAAAAATTTTTGTCAAAATCCTTATAACCTTGGAAGCAGAATTGGGTCATGGAATTCTACAGCGAGGCAAGGTTCGGCAACTGGATCAACAGGATAGCCGAAACTGAGCTTAAGGAGGAGGAACCCGAATCCTTTGCGGTGTTCGACCAGATGCTGGAAGACGTGGTGATAGCATGTCTGAACATGATCAGAGCAGTAAAAGAAAGGGAAATAAAAAAGGCTGACGCCATCAAGGAAATTGAAAAGATTATGGGCATTCTTCCGAACAGTGACTTTGGTGATGAGCTTAAGAATGAACTCTTTCAGTTTACAATGGAAAGTGTAAGGGCGGTGCTGCAATCCTTCAAGCTCTACTTTGAAGGAAAGACCAGCATGAAGAGCTTCGAGGCTTTGCTGAATGACGCTCTTATGAGCGAAAAAAAGGGAGACTACGGAGCAGCTCTGGAGGCGGTGGCGAAAATGGGCGTAAAGGTAATAAAGGGAGAGCAGCTTCCAGACCTCGAAATTCCTGAGGACAGTGCCATTATCAGCTGGATTGACGGAATTGATGCAATTAATTCAGTTTTAGAGCTAAGCAGGATAGATGTCTCTACCGAGTGAAGTTGTAAAAGCAGCCAAAAGTTGTGAAGATTACGAACTCTACAAATCTCTCATTTTAAATTTCGGCAAGAGGGGCGACAAGGCCTTTGAGTACCTTAAAGAGAGGCGGGTGAAAAAGTACAGGGATTTCTTTGTTGTTGTTGGTAAGGAGGAATACGTAGTTGAAGAGAACTTTTGTTCCTGCCCTGATTTTACCGTCAACCTCAGGGGAAAGTCCCCCTGTGCCCACATCATTGCCGTAGAGGTTGCGAAAATTTCAGGAAATTACGATCTCGTTGACGCCCACTACACCGACTTTTCCGATGATATACTGAGGAAAAGGAAGAAATAGTACCCCTCCAAACACCTTTCATGGCGGTTCTCAGTGCTGGAGAAATAAAAGAAAGAATTTTGAAAAGAGGTCTTATCAGGGATTACATTGACCTTGAAACGCAGCTTCAACCCAATGGCTTCGACTGCACTCTCAGAAAGGTGGCGAGGCTGAAAGGATGCGGAAGGGTTGATTTTGATAACAGCAGACGGGAGCTGCCGGATTTGGAATGGATAGAGTTCAAGGACTGGATATACTTACCGAAGGGGGTTTACAGGGCTCAGTTAAATGAAATCGTTAAACTTGGAAATGACCTGATGGCCATAGCGAGACCGAGATCCACTTTGATTAGATGTGGTGCCAACATTTTAACCGCTGTTTGGGATGCTGGTTACGAGGGAAGGAGTGAGGTTGGGATTGTTGTATACAACGAAGCTGGAATCTGGCTGTCGAGGAATGCGAGAATTTTGCAGCTCGTCTTTATCAAGCTAACGTCTGAGACGGAAGGATATTCGGGGATTTACAAAGGCGAGAACATCTCCTGAGCTTGAGAAAAGTATTTAATATTTTGTGACATAATTCTTTTTGTGCTCGTGGCAGAAGTGTATGGGTTGTTTGCTGTAAAAACGGTATTTGGAAACTCTCCAGTAGTTGTTTTAAGGACAGAGGATGGTAGAGTTCTTCCAATTTATATAGGATTTGCTGAAGCGATTTCCATTTACTACGCTCTCAGAGGTGACGTTCCACCAAGGCCAATGACGCATGATCTGATGGTTGACATAATCGGTAAGCTCAACGCCAAGGTGGAGAAAATAATTATTGATGACCTGATTGACAACACCTTTTATGCGAGAGTTATTTTAAAGCAGAACGACAAGACTATTGAAGTTGATGCAAGGCCCAGCGACAGCATCGCAATAGCCCTCAGACTTGCCTGTCCAATTTATGTTGAAGAAGACGTCATAGACGAGGCAGGAAATGACGAGATTCCTCCGGAATTTGTAGATTTCAGCGAGAGTTTTGGTTAATCTTTAAAATTCGGAGCTTGAAAATCAGCTCGTCACAATATAGGAACAGCCACTCATTTCTCTTAACGACCACTTTTTTCTTGAACTCAGCTTTCCTCGCAAGCTTTAATCCCGCCTTTGTCTGAGGTAAGGCTCCGAAAAGGAGGGGGTCAACTGGCGTTTTTCCCTTAAAGACTGCAGCACTGTCGTCCATCTTGATTCTGTTTACATTGCTAACCGTGAAGCTGAGTTCGAGCTTCTTTTCCCCTCTCTCGTAAAGGGTGAGAATGCCGGGATTACCCTTTACCTCTGAGATTATCCAGAAGATTTCTGACAAAGTGGCAAAATCTTCCAGGCTGAGCTTTCCCCTGTTAACGTACCTCCAGTTGAAAAAACGGGCTATAACTTTGGCAAACCTCCTCGTTTTCCTCCCCGGCTTTCTGGAGGTGGTCAGAAGATACATCTCACGAACCCATCCACATAGCCTATCAGGGTTCTCCCCGACTTCTCCGGAATAATTACTCCTTTGGCCTCGTCAGGATTGCTGAGCCTCCTCACTGCTGTGATACCAAATTCCTCCACTGAAACGTCCAGAAACTCTCCCTCTTCCAGTGGTTCGCATTCGAAGCCCCGA
>DAINRD010000167.1:0-3707 GCA_036742095.1 Archaeoglobus sp.
CCGTGTCTTACAGCAGTATCTATTTCTGCTCCATACTGGGCCATATTTTCCAGAAAGGACCCTCCTGAAAGCCTCCTGAACGTACTCGTGGAGCCTGTGGGTGAAAGGCACGAGCCTCGACCACTTGGTGTACCCCCTGACCCAGAGATGGCCGTCAATCTCCTCAAAAGCCTCTCTGTCAAGGTTCGCATACTTGCTGTGACCTGCAATTGATTACTGGGCTTGAGGCGTAGTAAGCCTGAGCTATGGCAGGCATGAGGTTGGCCAATCCCGGCCCTGTCGGCACTATGCAAAATCCCGGCCTCCTCGTGACCCTCGCATAGCCGTCAGCGGCGTTACCTGCGGCCTGCTCGTGCCTCATAAATATAACCCTCACTCCCTCAGCCTCAAGGTATTCGCATAATGGCAGAATCTCCCCGCTTGACAGTGAAAAGGCGCAGTCAATTTTTTCCTTCAGTAAAGCTTTCGCGACAACTTCGGCACCGTTCATAATACCAACCTAAAACTCCTCCAGCTTTCTCCCCTTCGTTTCCGGAAGGAGCCACGGGAATATGCACATCAGCAAGAACGCAATCCCTCCGAGGAGCATTCCGTAAAGCAGGCTTGAGAAGGTCGCGACGTAGCCCACAATTAGCCCACCCACCGACAGACCTCTGGCAATGCTGAAAATAACCGAGGTGGCAGTTGTTCTCACTTTTGTCGGGAACATCTCGCTGCTCCAAACGCCAAAGAGTGCGTGGGAGCCAAAGCCGACGGGGATAACGAAGAGGGAAAGAAGAGCAGGATTCTGATCGTAGTTTACCAGAGTAAAGTATGCAAGCATTATGCATCGAGCAGCCCAATTGAAGCGGAGATGGCAAAGCTTGACCTCCTTCCAATGTAATCGCTGATGAGGCCGAAGAATGGAAGAACTATGAGTGCAACAAGAGAAATGCGGAGTACAAGCAAGCTTGCCTCCTCAGGGCGGTAATTGAACTGCCTTATGATGAATATCGGCGACCAGTCAACTATTGCGTGGTATGCAAACTCTGCAAGCCAGAACAGGAAGGTTACCAGGACGAGAAGTTTCAGGTAGTTTCTGTTCCTCACGATTTCAGCCAGCCTCAGGCTTTTATCCATCTCAACGCTGTGTTTCTCCCATATCCTCGATTCTGGCAGGTATTTGGTGAAGAGTATCAGGAAGGGGATTGGGTATAGGGTGACGAAAAAGCATGCTCTCCAGCCGTAAATTGGATATATCAGAGATACGGAGAGGGCTGAGAGAATGAAGCCGAAAACGAAGGTGGCGTGAATCAGACCTCCAAACAGCCCCCTTCTCTTTGGGGAGTAGAACTCGCTCATGTATGTGAACGCGAGCCCCCACGTCACGCCCATTCCCGAAATGAGCCTTAGAGCAGCGAGAGTCCAGAAGTTGGGAGCAAAGGCTGAAAGAACGCTGAAAATCGCAACCCAGAGTATGGAGAGTATCAGAGCGTTTTTCCTCCCGAATCTGTCCCCCATCTCCCCGAATAGCATCGCTCCAAAGATGCAGAAAATGTACTGCGCTGAAAAGACGAAACTCACTTCCAGATTTCCGACATTGAACTCCTGCAAAATTGGCTCTGCGAGAAAGTTAAGCAGAGTAAGCCCAACTGCGTCGTGAGACCAGCCAATGGCGGCCGCAAGAAGAACTACCAGCTTCTCGCCTCTTGAGAATTCGCCCATGAAATTCTAATGGATTAATTAGCTAAAAAATTTATGCAAATAAATATGCATGGAATGTGCATTAATTTAAATCTCCCCCCTGAGGTCGAAAATTCTCTTTGCCTTGCCCATGGACCTCTCAATGGTGCCCTTCTCAACAAGCTCAACGTTCGTTCTTAATCCAAGCTCCTTCTGAAGTTCCCTCTGCACCTTCTGCTGCAATCTCTGCAAGTCTGAAAGTTCGCCAGTGAAAAGCTCCTCTCTTACCTCAACTCTTACCGTTATCTCGTCAAGAGCTCCGCTTCTCGTAATTACAACCTGAAAGTGGTCTCCGACCTCAGGAATGCGCATCAGGACATGCTCAATCTGGCTGGGGAAGACGTTTATACCTCTAACAACAATCATATCGTCGCTTCTTCCCAAAATGCGGTGAATCTTTGGATGCGTTCTACCGCATGAACACTCTTCGTCCATTATGAAGGTGATATCTCCCGTCCTGTATCGCAGGATTGGCAGAGCTTCCTTCGTGAGTGGAGTAAGAACGAGCTCTCCCTTTTCGCCTTCCGAAAGCGGTTCTCCGGTTTGCGGGTCAATTATTTCAATGAAGTAGTGGTCTGCCCAGATGTGCAGACCATTCTGCTCTTCGCACTCAAAAGCAACTCCGGGCCCATTCATCTCACTCAAGCCATAGCTGTCGTAAGCTTTTATGTTGAAAGCATCTTCAAGCCTTTTTCTTGTGTTTTTGCTCCATGGCTCAGCTCCAAAGCAACCAATTCGCAAACTGAGCTTGTCAATCAACCCCAAATCCTCTGCAACCTCTTTGACATGGAGAGCATAGCTTGGGGTGGAATGGACGACGGTCGTTCCAAAATCTGCCATGCACATTACCTGCCTCTCTGTATTTCCAACTCCTGAAGGTATAACCATTGCACCTATCCTCTCAGCTCCATCGTGAATACCCAGACCGCCAGTAAAGAAAGCGTAGTTCGCCATGTTCTGGAAAACATCGTGCTTTCTCACCCCAACCATGTAAAGGCATCTTGCAACGAGGTTAATCCAGTTTTCGAGGTCGTTGGCTGTGTATCCAACAACTTTCGGCTTTCCTGTTGTCCCGCTGGAGGTGTGTAGCCTCACAATCTCTTCTTTTGGGACGGCAAACAGGCCAAAGGGGTAGTTTTCAGCGAAGTGGTTTTTTGTGGTGAAGGGAATCTTTACAATGTCTTCTCTCTTCTTTATGTCGTCAGGATGAACTCCTGCAGCCTTTAACCTCTTTCTGTAAAAGGGAACGTTCTCGTAAGCATGCCTGACAACCCACTTCAACCTCTTTAATTGCAACTCCTCCAGCTCTTTTCTCGGCATCACTTCCTCCTTCTGCCAGTACAGCTCGCTGTAGGCCATTCTTATCACCATGATATTCTGTATCTTTCTAACCAACTCCCTCTGATTTTAAATACTTTCAGAAAAAGCTTAAAAACAAATTGAAGCACTCAAAAACAAGGGGCCGTAGGGTAGCCTGGTGATCCTCTCGGCTTTGGGAGCCGGTGACCCGAGTTCAAATCTCGGCGGCCCCATCAATGAGTTACTAAGACCGTTTTTCAACAAAGAGCTCAATGAAGTAGGTCGTTTTTGCATCCGGAGTGATGGCAATTCTGTATATTCCGTCGTAGGGTATTAGGATATCTACTTCTCCGGGTTCAATTTTTCTTTGTGAGAGGAGTATTTCTTCTATTCTCGATTTTTGATACGCTGTGAACACTCCACTTCGTAGATGGCTGGCGTCTTTTCTTCTCTCAACTCTCTTGATAAGCTCAATGTTGAAAAGAGTTTTCGATTCTGGAGGCGTAGTTTTCACCAAGCCCCTTATTCTCCACCCTTTTTTGAGATTTAGCAGTTCTGATTGGTACTTTGATTGGAACCAGCCACTTACTATGCGTACTCTCTCACCATCTCTCCTGACCACTGCCTTAGAACCTTTTTCCATAAGCTGGATGGCCTTCTTTCTTAGGCCCTCAACGTCGGGAGAT
>DAINRD010000168.1:0-3699 GCA_036742095.1 Archaeoglobus sp.
TCTCAGGAATCCCCCTTCCGTTGTCTGAAAAGGTGATCTTGCAGTGTCCATCCTCGCTTATCCCACTGACAAAGATTTTGTTCGCTCCACCGTGCTTCACTGCATTGGAAACCAAATTTTCAAACACAGAATACACATTTTCGTCCGCCAAAACCCTCGTTTCGCCCTCTAACTCCATCTCAACGCCATACTTCTCTGCAATTTCCTTAATTACCCCACTCAAGTCAACCTCATGAAGTTTGATTTCAGATTTCAAAGCTTCCTCAAGCGTCCTGACTCTCTTAATTAAATCCACTATTCTGTTTACTGATTTCTCGATGTTCTGAACAAATTTTTCATCGCAATCCTGGTCTTTTAGAATTTCAAGAGTTAGGCTAATTGAAGTGAGGTCGTTCAGAATGTCATGTCTCATTAATTTGTTTACGAGTCGGAGGTTTTCGTTAAGCTCTTCGATTTCAGCAATTTTTCTCCAAACTTCCTCAAGAAGCTCATTAACATTAATTTGCAGATTGGTTATCTCATCATTTCCCTCAACCTCTACTCTCCCCCTCCAGCCACCTTCAGTGATTTTTCTCAGTGTTTCTGCCAGCTTCTCTATTCTCTGCACAACTGCCTCCCTGATAAAGAGTATGTATGCCATGATGATTGCTCCACTTACAGAAATCCCAGCTACTGCTAAGGGGACATAGAGGGCACTGAAAATTTTCATGGCTTCACTTTCAAAGGGGAACTCAATGCTTCCAATAACTTCTCCATTGTAATCTTTCAAAGGATAAAACACCAGAAAGTGGCTTTCATCCAGTTTCTTAACTTCTACATCTCTTTCAATGGTCGAAAGAGCAAAGTTAGTCCCAAAAGTCTCCGAAAGCTCACTGACAAAGGATTCGTCCACATCCCTCGCAAAAATCAGCGTTCCAACATAGGGCCCCGATTCGTCACTCCTCAGAACTGGTCTTGCAGAGAAGACATAGATTTTATCTCCAACTCTGAAAAGGCCTTTTTTGACGTCTTCATCGTTTTTTGCAGCCAGCTCCCTGAACTTCTCCATGAGGGGGTGAGGAACATAGATTGTTGTCTCATTTTCAAGGTCAAAACCCCTTGCAGCCACTGCCTCGCCTTCCCTGTTCAAATAGACTATGAAATTAACGTCAAGAGTAGAGAAGGTTTCATCAAGGAGGTTAGAGTAAATGTAAGCTTTACTACGCTTCAGAATGAACTCATAGGTGTCGTCCCACTCTGCCCAGTCTGCGCAGAAGTTGTCAACCACCTCTATCCTGTGCGAAATTATCCTATCTACGAACTCAGCTTCCAGAAGTGCATGATTGATGGAAACCCTCTCAAAGGATGAATAAGTAAGGAAATAAAATGCAGTATATAGCATAAAAACAGATAAGATTAGGATTCCTCCTCCCATTATCACAACCTTTCGGGCCAGCACTGTTTTTAGAACGTTAGTAATGTTTTAAACTTTTCTTGGAGTATTGCAATTACATTAACCGCTCCTCTGCTTTACCAAACCAAAAATTTTTAAAGCGAAAGGATGTGGGGGAATTAATGCTGAAACCCCTTCAGAAATCGCCAACATCTGAGCTTGTAGTAGTAGAGCTTGTAATTCTTTTCTAAAGGAGTAGTTTGAGGTGGTTTTAAATGCGTGCTGCTGACGCCATTGTCAAGGCCTTGGAGATGGAAGGTGTTGAGGTTGTGTTTGGAATACCCGGTGGAGCGATTATTGAGGTCTACGACGCTCTTTACGATTCAGGAATCCAGCACATCACCACAAGGCACGAGCAGGGAGCGACGCATGCTGCAGATGGTTATGCAAGGGCGAGCGGAAGAGTTGGCGTGGCCTTTGCCACATCCGGGCCGGGGGCAACGAACACTGTTACTGGCATTGCAACAGCCTACATGGACTCCTCGCCAATCGTCGTTCTAACAGGACAGGTTGCAACAAGCCTGATAGGAAACGACGCCTTTCAGGAGGCGGACATAAGCGGAATAACGATGCCCATCACAAAGCACAACTATCTCGTGACAGACCCCAAAGACGTTCTGAAAACCATCAAGGAAGCTTTTCACATCGCCGCTTCTGGCAGACCCGGTCCTGTGCTTGTTGACTTGCCGAAAGATGTAACCACAGCCGACATCGAATTTGACTACCCCAAGAAGGTTACGCTCCCGGGCTACAATCCGAAGCTTGAGGGGCATCCAAAACAGATTAATAGAGCTGCAGAGCTGATAATGAAGGCAGAACGCCCGGTTATTCTTGCCGGGGGAGGAGTTATAATTTCCAACGCTTCGAAAGAGCTTGTTGAGCTTGCTGAAGCAATCCCTGCTTTTGTCGTCACAACCCTCATGGGTAAGGGCTCAATACCTGAAAATCATCCCCTCTCGCTCGGTTTTGCAGGAATGCACGGCTCCAAGTATGCCAACTACGCTTTAAGCGAGAGTGATTTGATTATTGCAGTTGGATGCAGATTCAGTGACAGAACAACGGGAAATGTGGCCAAATTTGCCCCGGATGCGAAAGTCATCCACATAGACATTGACCCTGCAGAGATTGGCAAAAATGTCAGAGTTGATGTTCCAATTGTTGGAGATGCCAGAAAGGTGCTGGCCAAGCTGAAAAAGGCCGTTCAGTACAAGCAGAGAAAGCTCTGGGAGGACAAAGTGAACGAATGGAGGAGAAAATATCCATTGAAATACAGAAACGAGGGGTTCAAACCGCAGTATGTCATCGAGAGGGCGTGCGAAATTTTGTCAGATGCAATTGTCACGACTGAGGTCGGGCAGAACCAGATGTGGGCTGCTCAGTACTTCAAGGTTAAGTATCCCAGACAGTTTATCACCAGCGGGGGCTTGGGGACGATGGGGTTTGGTTTCCCCGCTGCGATGGGTGCTCAGGTGGCCTTCCCTGACAAAACCGTCATAGACATTGCTGGAGATGGAAGCTTCTTCATGAACATACAGGAACTGGCAACATGTGTTAAGTATGAGATACCCGTTAAGGTGCTCGTTCTCAACAATGGCTATCTCGGAATGGTCAGGCAGTGGCAGGAGCTGTTCTACAGGGAGAGATACTCAGCAACCTGCATTGGATGTGAGAAAACCGGGTTTGAGGCAATTGCAAGAGGTTTTGGGGCTGTAGGGATGACAGTGGAAAGGCCTTCTGACGTTGATGATGCGTTGAAGGAGGCCAAGGAGATAGATGCACCAGTCGTCATCGACTTCAGAGTTGACTTTCAGGCCAACGTCTTCCCGATGGTGCCTCCGGGAGCGGCGCTGAATGAAATAATAGACGAGGAGTGAGGTGAAAGGATGAAGCACACGATTGCGGTTCTTGTTGAAAACAAGCCCGGAGTTCTTGCAAGAGTTGCCGGGCTCTTCAGAAGGAGGGGTTTCAACATTGAGAGCCTGACAGTTGGCACTACTGAGAGAAACGACCTCTCAAGGATGACCATAGTTGTGGAGGGAGATGACAGGGTGGTGGAGCAGGTCACAAAGCAGCTCAACAAGCTCGTTGAGATTATAAAAGTGAGTGAAATAACTGAGGGGTCGGTTGAGAGAGAACTCTGCCTAATTAGAGTTCACGCCCCGCCTGAGAAGAGAGGAGAAATAGTTGAACTTACAAACATATTCAGGGCAAGAATCGTTGACGTCTCCAGAGACAGCTTCATAATCGAGGTGACAGGAGACGAGGAC
>DAINRD010000169.1:0-3699 GCA_036742095.1 Archaeoglobus sp.
CAATAACCTGAAGGAGGTACTCATAACCCCCGCTCCCCACTCCAAGGGAGAGCAGCAGAGCGAGAAGGTTCAGTGCAAGCAGGGCTGCTACAACTTTACCCTTCACGAAGTCAAAAGAATTGGTCATCAGATAAACTTTTTCCGAACTAAATCCTCCTACCCTTCACTCTGTCAAGGTCAAACTTAGCCTTATCGCTGACGTGCATCACAGCCAGAGTTCCAGCCATAACGGGGTCGCTTATCACCACATCTGCCACATCTGGCACGCTGCCAAACATGCTGAGCGAGATTACTCTTATACCACTTTTCCTGAGCTTTTTAACTTCCTCGGTTATCTTCCCTCCCATTATACCTCCCGCCAGAACCAGAACCTCTGCCCTGTGGAGTCTTGATACTGCCTTAACAGCCTCTGCGATCTCTTCCTCGCCAACAACGGGCATGGTGTCGACGCTAATCCTCTCCCCTCTCAAATTGTGCCTGTCTGCCTCGCTTATGGCTCCAATGGCAACCTGAGATACCAAAGCTCCTCCACCCAGAATAATGACTCTCTTCCCGAAAACCCTTTCAAAGGGCTCCTCCTCTTCCACTTCAGTTATGTAATCAAAAGCCTTGACCTTCTCAAGGATTTTCTCGAAATCCCCTCCCTCAATCTCGAAGTAAATCAGTGCTTTGCCCTCATGCTCCCCATGCTTGATTAAGAAGGTCTGGGCGAAGGTTATGTTTCCTCCCTCTCCTGCTATGATTGTTGTCAGGTCCCTCAGCACTCCAATCTTGTTTTCCGCAATAATCCTTAACCCCTTCAGCATCAGAACTTCGCCCCTGTGAGAGTTTTCGTTTCAATCACACCATCCGTGGCTCGGATCTTGTTAACCACAACATCACTTAATTCCTCGAAGCTCCTCACTACGACCTTTGCAATCAAATCGTACTCTCCGAAAAGGGGATAAAGCTCTTCCACCTCCTCAAGGGCTGCGAGGGTATCGTAAACCTTCCTCTCCTTTCCGGGTGAGACCTTTATCAGAACAAATCCGAGAGCCATGAACTTAGTAACCTCCGGCAATTTTAAGTTTATCCAAAGAAATGCTTCCAGATTTTGTCTTTAATGTGATGAATGTTCTTTACAGCCTTTCCCTTCCCACCAATCATCTCCTCTCCATCGCAGAGAGCTACACCAACAGCTATCGGGCTATCCTTGCCCTCAACAGTCACAAAAACGAAATCGCCTTCCTTTATCCTTTCGTCCGCATAAACGATGCCCGGCTTCATCACGTCAGCACCGTTCATCACAAATTTCAGCGCCCCTTCATCGACCGTCACTCTGTACTTCTCCGGCTTGAGTTTTATTGCACCATAAACTGAAACGTAGTGTCTCCCCTCATGGTTAATCAGCAAAGGCTCATTGTCAACGAGAATTACCTTCAAGCTGCCAAAATCGACCTCATCCATTTCACCCTCAACTTCGATTCCTGCAGTTTCCTTCAGCTCAGCACTGACCTTCTTTGCCTCCTTTTTCCTCAGTCTTCTCCTTTGCATGAGTATTGTTTGGCGAGAAAGATAAAAAATATTTACCAGATCAGGACCTTTACCATCCCCTCCGCCACAACTTTGCCCTCAACCAAGCATTTAACCTCTATGGTGTAGCGGTTTTTCTCCACACCGCTAACTACTCCTTCAACCCTTACAACGTCTCCAATTCTTACTGGGGATGTGTAGCGGAAAGATTGTTCAAGCAGCACGACGGTGCCGGGAAGTCTCGCTACAGCAGCAGAAACAAGGCTTGTTGTCAGCATTCCGTGCACAACTCTGCCTCCAAACCTCGTTTTTGAGGCAAAATCTTCATCAAAGTGCACAGGATTCAGGTCACCAGAGATTAAGCCGAACATCGCCACGTCAATTTCGCAGAGCTTTTTCTCGTAATCAAACCTGTATCCCTCCTTCAGCTCGCCCTCAAACTTCTCAAAAGGCTTAACCTTTCCCCCTTTCTTGGAGTAAATTCCCTTCATCTCTTCCAGTAGGCTCATCATTTTGACCTCTCCACCACCCATTTTATAGCTTCCGGCCAGATTTTCTTTTGCGAGCTTCCGCTGACCGTAAGGCCAATGTGTCCCTTGTCGGAAAGCAGCACCTTCTTGTCCTTGGATGGAATCTTTTCGAAGAACGTCATGACTGAATCGGACGGGGTTATGTGGTCCTTCTCTGCAGCAAGCACGAGAACAGGCATTTTGATGTTTTTCAAATCCACCTTCTTTCCCCTGTACTCAAACTTCTCCTCAATAACCTCGTTGTTCTGATACCACTTTCTGATGTACTCCTCGTAAACCCCTCCGGGAATGGCTGGAGAGTCGAAAATCCAGTTGTCCATATAGAAGAAGTTTCTCACGAAATCTTTGCTGTCTGCGTTGTCTATGAGCGACTGGTACTTCCCGACAACAAGCCTTATGGGGTCAACCAGCAGGAAAGAGAGGTTAAGCATGTCTCCGCTCGCATTGCCGAGCGCCCTGACGATCTTCTCTGGATTAATACTCCTTGCCCAAAGAGCCAGCGTGTTGGTGGTGTAAAAATCAACTGGCGGAGCCTGAAGGACAAGATTTTTCACCTTCTGCGGGAAAATGGAGGCGTAGATGACAGACAGAGTTGATCCAAGGCAGTATCCGTGGAGAGTGATACCATCCACGCCCTTCTTTGCCATAATATGCTCAACACTTTCGTCAAGAAAGTCAAGGTAGTCCGAAAGCTGCAGGTACCTGTCCGCCCTTTTCGGATACCCCCAGTCCACCATCCAAACGTCAAGGCTGCTGTCGAGCATTTTCTTTACAACACTTACTCTCTCGTGAAGGTCGAGGACGTAGGGGCGGTTTATGAAGGCATAGCATATCAGAACAGGAATTCTCAGCTTTGATTTCCCCCTGAACCTCACAAGCCTGAAGCACCAGTCCTCTTTTTCCACCTCAAATTCGCATACACCCGGTTTGATTTCCGGAATTTCAATCATGTCCTCTCAACCTCCTTTCAAGCTCGGAAATTCTCCTCTTTAAGTCAGTAATTCTCCTGTAGGCCTCATCAATCTGAGAAATAGTAGCAAAAGGGCTTATTGGGCTGTTTTCGAGAATCTCCTCGTAAAACCTTCTGAAGTGGTAAATGTGGTCCATGAGGTTTGCGTTCATTCTTCCCCGTATCCTCAAATACTCTTCAGAGGAGAGAAGCGCATCGAAGTGCTTGGCGCATATGGCGTAAAATTTTTCCGAGAATTCAGCGTAACTCTTGAGTTTGCTTTTCTCAGCCACCTCCACGAACTCTTCAACTGCATTTCTGTATGCGGCCAGCATGAGTTCCTTGAAAACAGCATAGTCTCTGCTAAAGCCATCCCACGCTTCGATGGATTTGGAAACGTGCCTCAGGGCCCTGTTTGTTAAGATATAAGGGTAATCGGCCACAATCTTATAATCGAGAACCGAAAAATCGCTTTCCGGTTTAAAATGCCTGATATAGCTTCTGAACTCTTCAAGAAATTCTCCTGTAAACTTATTCTCTATAAGCTTGGCTGTAAGCTCGAAGTGGTCTTTAAGCGACTTTAAAAACTCCTCGTATGCCTGAAGAGTCTCGCCCGAAACTTCAAAAAGAGATAGATTCCTGCTGGTTGGCAGGAAGAGGAGTAGAGGCTTGGAAAGCAATATCGTGATTTCAAGGGGTCTGAAAAAG
>DAINRD010000170.1:0-1430 GCA_036742095.1 Archaeoglobus sp.
AGGGAAGGGAGCTTGACAGAATATTCAACGAGTACCTGATGAGCCACACCAGAGAGGAGGTTGAAAAGCTTTTCAACGCCTTCAGAGTCCCGTGTTCGAGGGTTTCGACGCCTGAGGATGTAGTCAGGGACAGGCACTGGATAGAGAGGGGGGATATAATCGAGGTTCTGGACGAAAACACAGGAAGGCTGGTGAAGCAGGTCGGAATAGTGCCCAAGTTCTCCGAAACTCCCGGCAGAATCTGGCGCGGCCCCCCTAAGCTTGGTTCAGACACCAAAAAAGTCCTGAAAGGTTTGCTGAATCTATCTGATGAGCAAATTGACGAACTTAAGGCGAAGGGAGTAGTCGATTTTTGATGAAAACTTCTTAAATTCTGCACCACAATTTTTTGTTTGTGGATGAATCCTTCGGGCTCCTGCTGGAGAGCATGCCGGAGGCAGTTGTGGTGGTAAACCGGGAAGGAGAGGTTACCTACTGCAACTCGAAGGCAAGAAGAATTCTCGGAAAAGATGTTGTTTCATTGAAAGTCTGGGAAATTGAGGGACTTGAAAGCGGAGAAAAAATGCGAGATTTCATCAAAAATCTGGCGAGCGGAAGATACATTAAAAAAAGAGAAGTTTTTGAGTTCACCGCCGGCAGGAAGACATTTTACCTCTCGATCTACGCAACAGAGCTTCTTGACGGGTCGGGATTCATACTCACATTCAGAGACATAACCCCAATCGTTGAGTCGAGCAGAAGAATTGAGGAGCTAAACGACGTGCTGAGGCTCATCAACAAGCTGCTCAGGCACGACATTCTCAACAAGGTGACCATTGCGAGGGCAAACATAGAAATTCTTTCTGATGAAATAAAATCCGAAAGGATTCCGGTGGCTCTGGAGGCTCTGGATGAGGTGGTTGAGCTTATCGAAAGGGCGAGAGCCTTCGAGCAAACGCTGACCAGCGGAGAACTCGTCGAAATCAGGCTGGGAGATGTCGTTAAAGAGGTGGCAGAAGATTTCAGCGTGAGGGGTTTGAAGGTTAGAGTCGAGGGTGACGCCACCGTTCTCGCGGACAAGGCGATATACTCGGTTCTCACAAATCTCCTTGAGAACTCGCTGAGGCACGGAAAAAGCACGGAGGTTGAGATAAGGGTGGAAAAGAGGGGAAATTTTGCTGTTATGGTGGTGAGGGACGACGGCAAAGGCCTGCCTGAAGAGGTAATCGACAGGATTTTCGAGGAGGGTTTCACCCACGGGGACTCGGCAGGAAGTGGTCTTGGACTCTACATCGTGAAGAAGGTAATAGAGAGGTACGGAGGAGAGGTAAGAGCCTGCAACGATGGCGGAGCTGTTTTCGAAATAAAATTGAAGTTAGCCACCAGAAATAGGAGTTATGAAGATTAGCACATCACCGTCGTTAAGAACTCTGTTCTTCTCATTCTGATAG
>DAINRD010000170.1:1570-3028 GCA_036742095.1 Archaeoglobus sp.
TCAACTGCCCTAACAGCATCTCCGAGCGTGCTGCCTTCTCCCAGGTCAAGATGGAAGCTCCTGCTCTCGTAATCGACAAGGCTCCTGAACTGAACCGCCGAGAGCGTGACCTTAATCTTCATAAAAAATTAGGAAAATTCGGTTAGGCCGAGATCCTCAAGCTTCTCCTTCGTGGGATGGCCATTATCGTCAAGTCCCCTGAGTCTGTAGTACATTTCAAGCATTCTTTTGACGTTGGGCGAGTATCCTCCCGTCCCACCTTTCTTCAGAGGTCTCCTGACTATTTCCGGCAGCTTCTCGTCCTCCTTCTTCATTCCGAGCTTCAAATTTATCATCCTCTTCAGCATGTAAGTCCTCTCACCGATTTTTGCCACGTCGCTGGGCGTTACGCTCTCCCCGGTTATGGCGGAGTGGAAGTTTGCAGCATCGCTTACCCCTATCAGGCCGAGCATGCAGAGTATGTAGCTGTTCCACATCTCCTTGGCGCTCTGGTGAATTACGTGCATCCTAACCTTCTCCTCGCTCTCGTCGAATCTGTTTGTCGGGATAACTCCAAGCTCCGGAACAGGAGCGGCGCCGATGTCAACCGTGAAGTACTCGGAGTGGAGGTGGCACGCTCCTCTGGAGGAGGTGGCGTAGGTCAGCGCCATTCCGCTGAAGGCCCTCGGGTCGTGCATGGGAACCTCCAAACCCTTCACCTGTGCGGCCTCCTCCTCGCTCACACCGAGCTTTTTCGCCGCAACCTTTGTTCCCTCCGCCAGCACCTCTCCAAGCCCCTCTCTACCCACGATTTTCTTCAGCATCTCAAGAAGCCCCTCAGCATCTCCGAACCTCACACCATCTTTGAGCAGACCCTTTTCAGTCAGGTACATGGCAAAGGCAACGCTGACTCCGGCTGAGATGACGTCCAGTCCGGCCTCGTTGCAGTACTGCGTAGCATCGAGTATTCCGTCAAGATCGTAGATTCCGCAGAGTGATCCGAGAGACGCGACGCTCTCGTACTCCATCTTTACCCCTCTAACTCTGTGACCGCAGATGACGGGGCAGTTGGCACAGCCCTCTGGCTTTACCTCGTAGTTTTCAAGCATCGCCTCTCCGGAAATCCTGAATGCCGGGAATACACCCTCGGTGAAATACTTTGCTGGCGTGTCGCCAAGCTCGTATCCCTGCGTTGTGTACATCAGCGTTCCGTAAGTGTGCCAGAGCTCCTTGCCGGGATTTGCAGCAACGTTTTCCAGCAGTGCAGAGTAGTGCTCCTTGAGCTTAGCCTCGTCAGCAACATCGGGCAGGCCAACCTCGCCAACAACTGCAATCGCCTTCAGGTTTTTGCTGCCCATGACCGCTCCCATTCCCGTTCTCCCCGCAGCCCTGTGCGAATCGTTGATGATGCACGCATACTTGACAAGGTTCTCCCCAGCCGGCCCTATGCACGCAATCCTTGCCTTTTTGTCTGTTTCG
>DAINRD010000170.1:3103-3623 GCA_036742095.1 Archaeoglobus sp.
CCTCTGTAACCTCTACCTCGCTAACGGTCGAGCTTGAAAGGTTCACTTCCAGAATTTTACCATGAAATCCCATCATACTCACAACCTCCCATAATACATATCCATCAACAACTCCTTCGCCTCCTCAACAGTAAGCTGCCTCGGAGCGAAGGGCCCTGTTGGGTCTTTAACAACGTACTGTGCGAAGGTGTCGAGCTTCTCCTTGAACTCTTCCTCTTTTATTCCAAGGTCTCTCATAGTCGTTGGTGCCCCTATTTTCCTGTAGAAGTCCATGAAAATGTCTATGAGCTTTTTCAGCGTTTCTTCGTTGCTGCCTCCTCTCACGCCAAGCTCCTCGGCAAAGCTGAGGTACTTGTCATCCACCTCCGCGTAGAACTTGATGACGTAGGGTATTGTAACCCCACACGCCATACCGTGGTGAACCTCGAAGAGCGCGCCTATGTTGTGCGCAACTGCGTGGGTCGTTCCTATTCCGCCGTTCGAAAAGGCTGAACCTGCAATCATGGCGGCAATCTGAGTT
>DAINRD010000171.1:0-3597 GCA_036742095.1 Archaeoglobus sp.
TTCCTCGGCGATATCACCCTGTCAACAACATCCTTACCCGTCAGTATTCCCACAACCTTGTTGTTCTCATCTACAACGACCACCCTGTCAATACCATGGTTTCTCATTACTGAAAGGGCCTTGGCAGCGGTGTCAAATCTCCTCACTGTTATCACTTCAGGATTCATGACGTCTCTAACCTTCACGTCTCTGAATTCTTCCTTTATTGCCCTCAAAAAGTCGTTTATGTATATCACGCCAACCTTATTTTTATCAACCTGAATAATCACAAAGGGTGTTGAATCCTCCACAAATCTCCTCGCAATTTTGTAGGGGTCAAGCTCTCCCAACTCAATCTTTCCAGTCTTTACGAGGAGAGATTTAACCCTCGTTTCGTGGGGGTTTTTCATCACGCTACCCCTAATCAGGTCCTTCTCCCTCACAACTCCAACAATCTTCCCGTCTTCTTCAACAAGTATTGCGTTGGCCCTATCCCTTTCAAGCTTGTCAAGCAAAGGGAAAAGCTTTGAAACTGTTTCATTTGCATTAATCACCTCGAAATCGCTTCTGATTAGCTCTTTTAACACCTCTGTGTCCACTACAATCACCTCCTTTTAAGCAACCAAATTCAACGTCAGGCTAAACAAATAATTTATGGCTGCGAATCCTAAAAAGGTTGCGATTAATGATGAAGCTCTCATCTTCACAGCCACCTCAGCGTCCTGCAAAAGCCTATCGCCCATCACTCTAACCCTAACACCATTTTCAGAGTATTTGAAAACAGCCTTTTCCAGCTTTGCATCTTTACAAGCCATTAAAAGACTTTCAACCACCTCCCAGTCCCTTTCATCTCTTCCAGCTGGCTTGTAAGACTGTTTTGCCCTTATACCAGTTTTTGCATGGTTGTCTGTTGATGCAACAACAGCTTTATAGCCAATTTCCGCAAAGCTTCTCTCCACACGTTTTCTGAACTCCAGATCAATGTTGTTGGAGTCAAAAACCACAATGGCATACCTTTCTCCCCCATAATCAAGGAGGATTGCACCAGCATACCCGCATATGCTCTCAGTTTCTGCCTCAATTTTCACGAAGCCTGCCTTAACTTCATCAAGCCCTTCAATGTCTCTTAATTCAGCCTCCTTCAGCAGATGCCTGATTTCTCTTAAATCCTCATCGTCCGGGTCGTAATCTGCCTCGTAGGCATTGTGGCAGTCAACAACCATGCTTTCACTTTCCACAATGAAGTCATCCAATCGCCTTTTTCCGCTGACAAAGAACAATCTAAGCCCATCAAAGGGGAAGCAGTAGACCTCAAATTTCTCCCCTTCCACCCTGAAGGGCTTTGCCGCCTTTAATTCTTTTCCCGAACAGCTTAAGGCAGATGCAATCTTCTCAACCTCTTCGTAGCTAACCGGATTCCTCTCATGAGAGGTAGGGGAGTGCAGGTAAACAGCATTCCCTTCAGAAAGCTTCTCGACCAGCCTTGCACCACCCACATTCCTGAATGGCCCCGGATGAAAGTCAGTCTGAACAATTCTGGCATTGTTTACCATCAGACACCTGACTTTTCCGTAGAACTCTTTAGAGGAGCTCTTCAGGAACTCCTCGATGTAGTGGGACTTGGATGTAAGCCAGAAAAGGACGAATTTCTCGACGAAACTTCTTATGTCAACGACTCCAAGTCTGACACTCAGAAGTTTGAGGTAAATGAGGAAAAGAACTGCCGAAAGCGTCAGGATGAGAAGATTTGACAGAGTAGGAGATAGCAGGACATAGGGCAGAGGGGCAAGCAAGAGAGATACTGTCTTTCTTTCAGAACAAAAGTAGAACACAAGGAATAGCAGAAAGGATGTAGCTGAAAGGTTCCCCTTAAGCAGAGCAGCTGGAAGAGATAGGACCGTGACGAAAGCAGCGAGGAAAGAAATCCTCTTGAGGTCAAACTTCAGCTGTGCCAGCTTAACTGCAAAAGCAGAGATTGCAAAGATTAGAAGCCAGAGGTAGAGAAGCCTTAAGTCCAGTATGGACAGAACGACTGCTATTAGGAATGATACCGTGAGCATCACTTCTTTCCTTGGAATGGAGAAAAGTTTGTAGTAAAGCCCCTCAATCTCCTTCATAGCACAGAATTCCTTATTTCATTCCATATTCTCTCTACCCTCTCCTTGACCTCTGCATCCATTTCCACAACCTCTGGCCATTCTCTATCATATCCTTCCTCCTTCCATTTCTTCGTTGCATCAATTCCAAGCTTGCCGGCAAGATTCTGAATATATGCGGCGTGGTCGAGAGAGTCTGTGGGAGACGGCGGGAGGAGAACAACATCTCTCGCAGGGTCGAAGCGGGAAGTTACAGCCCACAAGACCTCCCTCAAGTTCTGAACATTCACATCATCGTCCACCACAATCACTACTTTGGTGAGGGAGAGCATTCCCATTCCCCAGAGTGCAAACATCACCTTCTTCGCCTGTCCGGGATACCTCTTTTTTATGGACACAATGGCAAGGTTGTGGAAGGCTCCTTCAACCGGAAGGTTTATGTCAACAATTTCCGGGTGCATCATCCTCAGAATTGGCAGGAATATTCTCTCAGTAGCCTTGCCGAGCCATGCGTCCTCCATGGGGGGCTTTCCTACCACAGTAGCGTGGTATATCGGGTTCTCCCTGTGTGTGATGTGGGTAATGTGGAAAACAGGATAGGGTTCGGGGGGCGTGTAGTAACCAGTGTGGTCTCCGAAGGGCCCCTCCATCCTGAACTCATCCGCCCTGACATATCCCTCAAGAACGATTTCCGCATTTGCCGGGACAAGCAGGTCAACTGTCTCGCATTCAGTCACCTTCAACCTCTCCTTCCTTATGAAGCCCGCAAACATGAGCTCGCTAATGCCCGAAGGTAGCGGGGCTGTTGCAGCGTAGAGGGTTGCAGGGTCAACACCTATGGCAACAGCTACTTCAATCTTACCCCCTCCGCTCTCAACCATCTTTCTGAAGTGCTCTGCACCGTGCTTGTGTATCTGCCAGTGCATTCCAGTTGTTTTTCCGTCAAAAACCTGCATTCTGTACATTCCAGCGTTCATTTCTCCCGTTTCAGGGTCTTTAGTTATGACAACGGGAAAGGTTATGAACCTGCCGGCATCCTTAGGCCAGCATTTGAGAATTGGGAATTTATCAAGACTCTCAGCCTCAACTTCCTTGCAAGCTGCTTTACCGGTTTTTTTGGGTATGAAGGACATGAAGTCCTTTAACATTCCCACACCCTTTAGAGCATCCATGAAT
This sequence comes from Archaeoglobus sp., assembly GCA_036742095.1. Taxonomy (GTDB): domain Archaea; phylum Halobacteriota; class Archaeoglobi; order Archaeoglobales; family Archaeoglobaceae; genus Archaeoglobus. The sequence continues at coordinate 3,252 of DAINRD010000171.1, forward strand.
GAAGAGGGCCTGAACTCCAAGGCAGAGAGTAATCTTTCACCTATCTCCTCAAACCTTTCAACTTCGAGGGCGAGCTTCATTCTCCTCTCGGTTCCAAAGGCATTTAGCAAAACAGGGATGTCATAGCCCTTTGGTTTTTCAAACAGCAGGGCCTTACCTCCAGCCTTTACAGCCCTGTCTGCTATTTCTGTCATTTCAAGAACTGGACTGACCTCGTGCTTAACTCTTGCCAGCTCGCCCTCTTTTTCAAGTCTTTGAATGAATTCTCTCAGGTCTTCGTAGGCCATTGCTCTGCCTTTCTCCTCAGATAAAAAAAGCTTTATCTGCTTTTATGAAAGTTAAATTT
>DAINRD010000172.1:0-1065 GCA_036742095.1 Archaeoglobus sp.
CCCCGCTCTGAGCGGGTAGGAATGTTTTCCCGTCAGGTAGGGGTTACCGATTAAGGAGGGATAGCCGTTGTATGCCTGAGCTGTTAAATCGGAGTCAGGTATGGTTGCATTCTCTTTTGCTTTTTCAGTAAAGTGGCCAAAGGGGGATACAGCGACGTATATGAGTTTTGGGTTCTTTTCAGATAGCTGTCTGTATCCGGCATTCAAGGAATCGAGGTACCCGGGCTGGAGTGCATCGATTATAACATCGCTCTCGGTCATCATTTTTCTGACTTCTTCGTTTATTTCCTCAACTTTCAGAATTTCCTTAAACCTGTTTTCAATCAGGTAGGGGATGCCTACTCCATTCACCTTCACGCCGTAGGGTGTTATCTCCTTCGCACTCTCGTCAAATTCCACTCTCACCACTTCTGCTCCAAGCTCAGCCAGCATTGCTCCCGCAATCGCCCCAGCAAAATTATCACCGCTAAGCTCCACGACTTTTACATCTTTGAGCCACTCAAGTTTGCCATCGGAGGAGAAAATTTTCAGAATTTCACTCTTCATCCCTCTCACCTCTGAAAACAGGGTCATCTTCACTCCATGTTGGTGGTGGTGCTGTGCCCGGCATTTCATCCCAGTAACCGATAACTCCCTCTTTCTCCAGCTTTGCAATTTCCTCGTCGCTCATACCCAACCACTTCTTTAGGACGAGTCTGTTGTGGTAGCCTACTGGTCTTCCAAGCCATTTTGTCTCTCCCGGAGTCGCGCTCATCGCTATCACAGCTCCGGTAACGTCAACTTCACCATAAAGCCTGTCCTTAACTCTAACGACGCTCCCTCTTTCCCACCTCCAGCTGTCCCTGTAGATTTCCATATCCTCAAGGACGGGTGAGGCGGGAAATCCAAGCTTCCTCGCATAATCCATAATTTCATCGAGAGTGTGCTCGGAAACCCATTGCTCCAGAATTTCGTTCAGCTCCCTGATCCTTTCCTTTTCCAGCCTGCTTCCGTCTCTCAGCCCGTCAACAACCTTTGAAAGAGCTGAAAACTGCTTCTCGTTCATCGCAGCAATTGCAACAAATT
>DAINRD010000172.1:1075-3595 GCA_036742095.1 Archaeoglobus sp.
TCATCCTTCGTTTTGAAAATCCCTGATGGGCTTGCTGTGGGGTCTATGTTCCCGGTTTTACCAATTTCCTCTCCAGTTATGCTGAAGTATGTGATGTCGTAGAGGAATCTCAGCAAAGCCTCTGCCTGCGAGATGTCAATGTAAACACCCTTCCCCGTCTTTTCCCTCTCGTGAAGGGCTGCGAGAATTGCTGCAACAGCTATCATTGACGGGAGATAATCGCCGAAGTAGTCTGGGAGCTTGTAGAACTCATCCACGTCTTCCCAACCAGTTTTTGTTGCCACTGACGAAACTCCCTGAGCGGCGATGTCAAAGCTTGGAGCTTTGCTCAAAGGCCCGTACTGTCCATAACCAGAGCAGCTCACGTAGACAATCTTCGGATTCACTTTGCTCACAGCAGAGTAACCTATGCCCATTGCATCCGCCAGTCCAGCTCTCAGATTCTCGACAAAAACGTCTGCTTTTTTAACAAGCTCGAAGATAATCTCCCTTGCCCTTTTATTTCTGGCGTCAGCGGCAATGATGTACTTGTTGGCGTTGATTATTCCATAAACGAGGTTCAGCTTCTTGTAAAACCTTCCCCAGACTGCAGCAAACCTGAACCTGTCCCCATCACCGGGTGTTTCAATCTTCACGACTTCAGCCCCGTACTGGGCAAGAATTCTCCCCACGTTGGGGCCAAAGATGAAGTGAGTCACTTCAACAACCCTCAAACCCTTCAGCGGAGCCTCTCTTTTCTCTCCCTCAAAAAGGGATTTAACATAGTCGAAGTAGTCGGTCATAAAGTCGGTCATAGGCCCAGATACACCTCCCTAACTTTCTTATCAGCAGCAAGTTTCTCACTCTCTCCCTCCATGACTATTCGGCCATTCTCAATGATGTAAGCTCTATCGCTTATTTCCAGCACTCTTCTGGCGTTCTGGTCAGAAAGAAGAATTGTTATCCCACTTTCATCCCTCAGAGACTTCAAACTTCTGTAAACCTCGAGAACAATTTTTGGTGCAAGGCCAAGGCTCGGCTCATCCACAAGAAGAAGCTTTGGAGCTGACATGAGAGCCCTTGCAATGGTTAACATCTGCTGCTCTCCTCCACTGAGAGTTCCTCCAAGCTGCATTCTCCTTTCATTCAGTCTCGGAAAGAGGTTGTAAACGAATTCAAGCATTTCGCTGCGTCTTTTCCAGGCCTCCTTGCCTATTGCCCCCATCAGAAGGTTTTCCTCTACAGTCAGGTAAGGAAAGAGTCTCCTTCCCTCAGGAGCTATCGAAATACCTTTTCTTATTATCTCGTGGGTGGGCAAATTCTCCAGAGAATCTCCATTCATTGTGACTCTTCCCTTCTTTGGCTTCACGACTCCAATAATTGAGTTGAGAATTGTGGTCTTCCCGGCTCCATTGGGTCCTATGAGCCCTACAATCTCCCCATCTTCAACGCTGAGCGAGATTTCGGTTACAGCCATAATCTTCCCGTACCAAACTTCCAGATCATCGACTCTGAGCATTCAAACTACCTCCTCTCCGATGTAAGCCTCAACAACCTCAGGTATCTTCACAACCCTCTCAGGGGAGTCGTCGGCAATCAGCTTCCCGTAGTGCATCACCAGAACTCTCTCAACAGAGCGCATTATTATTTTCAGAACGTGCTCAATCCAGATAATTGTCAAATCAAACTCCTCACGAATTCTGTTGATTAACCTTGAAACGTCCTCAGCTTCAGCAGGATTTAACCCAGCCATTGCCTCGTCAATCAGCAGCAGTTTTGGTTTGAGAGCCAATGCTCTCGCCAGCTCCAAAAGCCTAAGCTCGTAAATTGGCAGATCAGCCACAAGAACATCTCTCTTTTGCAGCATACCGAAGATGTCGAGGTAGTAGGCAGCCTCACCGTAAGCCTCAACGAGTGAAAGCTTTCTCCCCCTCTCACTGCCAAGGACCGCATACATTACGTTCATTATTGCCGTCATGTTGGGGATCAGCCTTGGGTTCTGAAAAGTCCTTGCAATTCCCATCTTTGCCCTCTCATGCATCTTCTTTCCCGTAATATCCACCCCAAGGAACTCAATTTTACCGCTATCAGGCCTGTAGAATCCCGATATGAGATTGACAAGGGTGCTCTTGCCAGCTCCATTGGGTCCAATAAGCCCGATGATTTCCCCTTTTTCCACCTTAAAGCTCACATCGTTTACAGCTACAACTCCGCCAAATCTTTTTGTCAGGCCATCAATCTTCAGCATGCTAAGCCCTCCTTATTCTGATGCTTGGAACGTATTCCCTATACCTCCTCTTCCTGTAAAGGCCCCAGAAACCTTCTGGGAGAGCGTATAGAAGGACAAGCAGAATTATGAACAGCACCACCACTGAAAGCTCTCCAAACGTAGTTCTCGTTACTTCACGAAGAGTTGCAATGAAGTACGCACTGGCAATAACACCGTACACCGCTCCTTTCCCTCCAAGAGTTGTTGTAAGCAGGATCAGAATCAGGAAGGACGGCTGCAGCCATACCGGGCCGGTAAATGAACCCTGATAG
>DAINRD010000173.1:0-1250 GCA_036742095.1 Archaeoglobus sp.
GCTGTGGTTTGCAACATAAACAATCTCCCTTGGGTGCAGCCTTAAATTCATCTCGAGAAGCACCGCTCCCATACCCGAAACTCCGAAAAAGAGCTCGTAGAATCTGTGTGTATTCCAGCTCAGGACACCAACCCTGTCCCCAACATCCACCCCTATACTTTCAAGGGCATTTGCAAGCTTTGATACCCTCTTAAAAGCTTCTCCGTAGTTGTATCTGAGAAGACTTCCGTCGAGATTTCTTGAAACGATTTCTCTCTCAGGGAAGTTGGTTGCCGCATGCCTCAGAATGTTTATCATGTTGAGCTGGTAGTCGTCCATCATTGTGGACGGAAAACCCTTCACGAACCGCATAATTGATTATATCAGAATGATTATTTAAGTCTATTGGAGGGGCAAAGCTTAAATTCAATTCAGCCAACGACAGCAAGAGCCGCCGTAGCTTAGCTGGTAGAGCGTCCGGCTGTTAACCGGACGGTCGCAGGTTCGAATCCTGCCGGCGGCGTGTTTTTCGCCGCCCGAAATTTAAGAGGGAGGTTTCACCAATGCCAGTGGTTAACGCAAAAAGGTTTGGGTTTGGTGCAGTACTATCTCCTGTGTTAATATCAGCCAGCTGTTGAATTTTGCAGCGTCATGACCTCAGAGAACACCCGAGATACGGGATTATCAGGGAGTAATGACCAAGCCGCCGGCGGGGTTTGAACCCGCGACCTGGTGATTACAAGTCACCCGCTCTGCCAGCTGAGCCACGGCGGCTCAACAGCCTTTAGACCGCTGGTATTAAAAATTTTGCTAATCTCTGCTTGCTGCCCTTTTCAGCCTTTCCACCCCGTTTATCTCTTCAATTATCGTGGCAACCGTTTTAGGAATCAGCTCTCTCCAGTTCCCCTCTTCAAGCATGAGTTTTCTGATGTAACTCCCCCTGTAGAGGTTTCTGTCAAATTCCGGGGGGGCAATAACCTCCAGTCCAGCGTCGTGGAATACCTGAGCTATAACGGGATTTCTCGTGATTATGGAATCCACCCTTGGGACGAGGTTTATGATGTAGAAGGCATTGCCAACATAAACGCTCATGGTGGGGACAGTGGCTGTTATTATTCTGCTCAGGTCAACTCCCTCATCTCTCAGAGCATCTCTCATCATCCAGATTCTCTCCCCCGCCGTGAAGGGGTTGAGGAGTGTGTGGCTCTCATCCGCCATACCAACGAGCAAAACCAGCTCGTCGAACTTTTCGAGTGCCCATTTTGTGACTT
>DAINRD010000173.1:1352-2155 GCA_036742095.1 Archaeoglobus sp.
GATTAAATACTTTTTGCTGGTTTGATGGCTCTGTTGGGGCAGATTTTTGCGCAGACAGCACATCCCACGCAGAGAGACTGGTCGATGCCGACCTTTTCACCGTCAAAAATCAGTGCGGGACAGGTAAAGGTGTTGACGCACTCCATGCAGAGGGTGCAGTCCTCCGTAACCCTGTAAGTTACAATCTTGCCCTCCCTTCTCCGCGCCCTCGACCAGAGTATTGCGCATGGCTGCCTCGCAATAACCACAGCGACACCATTGTGGTTTAAGGCTCTTCTGAGTGTGTCCATCATCTTTCTGACATTGTATGGGTTCACCACCTCAACGAACTCAACCCCGCATCCCCTGACAATTTCCTCGATTCTGACGGCCTTTCCTGCCTCCCCACACCCCCTGAATCCCGTTCCGGGATGGGGCTGATGTCCTGTCATTCCTGTAGTGGAGTTGTCAAGGATTACCAGCACGAAATCAGCATTGTTGTAAACGGCATTTATCAGCGGAGGGATGCCGGCATGGATAAAGGTCGAATCGCCAATGGTTGCTATGATTTTGTTGTTGAGCACGTGTGCAAGGCCATTGGAAACTCCCACACTTGCGCCCATACAGATTGTTATGTCCACCCCTTCAAGGGGCTTGTTTATTCCGAGGGTGTAGCAGCCGATGTCGCTGGGCAAAGCTGCATCTCCCAGCTCGTCAACAACCCTCCGTATCGCGTAGAAGGAAGCCGAGTGGGGGCAGCCGGGGCAGAGAACCGGAGGTCTCGGCGGGACTTTTGCTGCCATTCTCTGTGATTCGGCAGCAAT
>DAINRD010000173.1:2165-3585 GCA_036742095.1 Archaeoglobus sp.
ACTCTCCCCACGTTGTACTCGTAGTTCATCGGCATGTAGCCGTTCATCTTTCCGTAAACTTCAGCCAGCCCCATCGCTCTAACATGGAGCTCGACGAAGGGGTCAACCTCCTCAACGACTATAACCTTCTTCATCTGGGATACGAAATCCTCAATGAGCTTCTCAGGCAGAGGATGCATCGATGAAAGCTTCAAAACGGGCAGGTTGAGGTTCAGGTTCTCAAGAGCCTCCTTGGTGTAGGCGTAGCTCAGACCACAGGCAATAATGCCAACATCTCCATCCCCTTCATCAACCCAGTTCATTTCAGAGCTGTTGAAATACCTCTCAATCTTATCCAGCTTCTCCAGCAGAATCGGCTTCAACCTTCTGGCATTGGCAGGCAAAACCACGTCGGTTTCGGGATGCCTCTCCCACTCAACCCTGCTGAACTCCTTATCGGGAATTTTTCCAAGCTCAACAACACCGCTGGCATGGCTCAGCCTCGTGTAGCTCCTCAAAATCATTGGCAGGCCGAATTTTTCGGAAAGCTCAAAGCAGAGCTTAGCATAATCCTTCGCCTCCTGAACGCTCGACGGTTCTACAACAGGAAGCTTCGCAGCCTTTCCGTACCACCTGTTGTCCTGCTCGTTCTGGCTGCTGTGCATCGATGGGTCGTCTGCGGTAACAAGAACAAACCCTCCCCTCGAGCCAACGTAGGCAAAGCTGAAGAGGGCGTCGGCAGCAACATTAACTCCAACATGCTTCATCGTTGCCATAGCCCTTTTTCCGGCAAGAGAAGCTCCAACGGCAACTTCAAAGGCAACCTTTTCGTTTGCAGAGTACTCCATGTAAAAATCCATCCTTCCTCTCAGAAGCCTGCACGCGTTGCTCAGGGTGTCGGCAATTTCGGATGAGGGTGTACCGGGATAAGCGGCAAAAACGTCAATACCAGCTTCTATCGCTCCTCTCGCAATGGCTTCATTGCCGAGCAGAAATACCTTCTCTCCTTCTGCGTCTCTGACAACATCGCTGAGCATGGCAGCAATTTGCTGAGGAGATTAAAACATTTGCCCTTGATGGTGATTAAAAAACCTGGTTCAATCATCAAACTTAAATCCAGAAGAATATTATAGAACTGCATGAAAATCGTCCATATTTCAGACCTTCATTTTGGTGAGGAACTTCAAAGAGGTAAGGTTGAGAAGGCCATCAGGCAGATTAACGAAATTGAACCTGACCTCGTTGTTATCACTGGAGACATATCATCCTGGGGAATTCATTCTGAAATGAGGGACGCCTATGAAACTTTAATCGACCTAAAATCCGACTTTGTTGCCATTCCAGGCAACCACGACGCGAGAAACATCGGCCATGAGTTTTTTGAACTTTACTTTGGAGAAACGAAGAAGTGCTGGAAGAACGATATCCTAAACCTGATTGC
>DAINRD010000174.1:0-3583 GCA_036742095.1 Archaeoglobus sp.
TTGCAGTGGCCTTGACGGCTTCAACGAGCCTCGACAACCCCTCAATGTGGCTGTCGTCGCTTATGCCTGTCATCTTGAAGGAGGCTCTTCCGTCCTCACTAACGAACATGTAGCCCGTTATTATTGTCCCAACTCCACCTTCCGCAAGCTTCCTGTAGAGTTCAATCATCTCTTCAGTCACGAATCCCTCCTTCGTGGCCATGGATTCCGCCGTTGCTGATCTGACGAGGCGGTTCCTCATTCTCAGGTGTTCGGTTTCTATGGGTGTGAAAAGCATGAGGCTTTTATTGAATGATTATTGAAAAAGTTTCTGGTTGGTGAAGTAAACTTGGCTTTAAATCCACTTTGCGTTTAGAAAAACTGTCTAATATCTATAAACGCATCCGAGCTTTCCAAAGGGGCATAAAAGTTAATTGGTTTGAAAAGAAAGGTTAAAGCTCAAACCTTAACTTCGACCCTTCTAACCTTCTCCCACCACTTCCTGTTGTTAATGCATCCGGGATCAGGCTTCGTGTAGTCTCCAAAGTAGTTGTAGGCCCTCGCCCTGCACCCTCCACACACATACCTGTAACCGCATCTCCCGCAACCCTCAAGAATATCCTTGTCCCTCAGGTCCTCAAAGATGTGGTTGTGCAGCCAAAGCTCCTCCAGATCATCCTCCCTGACATTTCCCACCTTAAGGGGGAAGAAGACGCAGGGCTGTATGTCCCCATTCGCCTTTATGGCGAAGTAGAACCTTCCCGCACCACAACCACCAATGAACTCTGCAAGCTTCCTGAACCTCTCTCCAGCGTTGACGTTGTAGAAGTGTGTTGGTATGATTCCGCCCTGACACTGCATTGCTACGCGGGCAAACTGAGGAGCAGTTGAGAGCAGCGAGATGTTGGAGCTGTAGTTCTTCTCGTAGAGCCACTTCAGCAGTTCCTCCCTTTGCTCAGGGGTTATATCAGCCTCCACTATCTCCCTTCCCCTGCCTGTGGGAATGAAATTGTAGTGCATGAACCAGTCCACTCCGAGCTTCTCGCAGAGCTCTACAACATCTTTAACATCCTGATAGTTGTATTTGGTTACAGTCATGGAAACATTAACGAAAAGGCCAGCATTGACGGCGTTTCTTATCCCCTCAACTGTTTTATCGAAACACCCCCTTATCCCCCTGAACGATTCGTGTGTCTCTCTCACCCCATCAAGGCTGATTTGCACGTAACCAACCCCGTTCTCCCTCATCTTTCTTGCCATCCCCTCGGTAATCAGAGTTCCGTTCGTTGCTATCGCAACATAAATCCCCTTCTCGGCAGCGTAGTTCGTCAGCTCGAAGATGTCCTTTCTTACGAGCGGTTCCCCACCGGAGAAGGCGATTATTGTCACTCCAAGCCTGTCCAGCTTGTCAATGGTTTCGAGAGCTTCCTCAGTTGTCAGCTCATCTTCCAGTGGTTTACCCGCGGTTGCATAGCAGTGCTTGCATTTCAGATTGCAGGAATAGGTAATATCCCAAACCACCTGGAAGGGGGCGCCCGGAACAAAAGGTCTTCTTAAGCCAAACTTAGCCAGTCCGTCGATAACACTAACGAGTCCCCTCCTCCAGTAAGCATCTCTGAACTTTTCCCTCATTTCATCCATTTCTGCGTTGAAGGTTTTGCCACCTGCCTTTACGACCCTCTCTACAACCTTTGCCGCAGCTTTACACTTCCAGCAGGCATCACTGCGGTAGCCAAGAGCATAGTCCACTGCAACTCTCACCCTTTTCTCCCTGCAGGTTTTGCAGGATTCTGATAACTGCTTGAGGATTGTTCTCGTTAAAGGATTGTTGACGATTTCAGCGAAAATCTCAACGCCCTCCATACTCTCCCCACCATAACACTTCGCATATCTGTTTATAACCATTCCTATGTAGGAACTAAAAAGTTCAGAAAGGTTAAATAACTTGGAGTTGTTGGGACTGTAATGACAAATCCGTTGAGGGAACTGGTTGAAGTTCTGGAGAGAGTGAAGTTCAAACCTTCAGATGTGAAATCTACTCACTTCTCCTTGAAAAGGGCAGCATGAGGGTTAGTGAGATAGCCAAGGAGCTTGGGTTATCTGTCAGGTTCGTCAGGGACACGCTTAAGGTTCTGCTGAAAAGGGGCTTTGTTAAAAGGGAAATCGTGGAGAAGGGCTGGGTTGGTTATGTTTATTCTGCAGAAAAACCTGAGAAGGTTTTGAAGGAATTCAAATCCTCGGTTTTAGGTGAGATAGAGAGAATAGAGAAAATGTTCACCGATTGAATCTCACTGTAACTGCAAAGCCCTCTCCAATCCTTTCAATTTTCTCAATTATGCATTTTTTCAAGAAGGATTTCCCATCGCAGACTGTTGGGGAGTTTCTGCCTCCTATGAAGAGAGGTCCGTAGTAGATTCTCATCTCATCGACGAGGTTCTCTGAGATTAAGGAAGAAATTAGAGTCCCACCCCCCTCGACCATCAACCTCCTAACTCCCTTGGAGTAAAGGTATTCGAGGAGGGCCGGCAGTTCAACTCTCTCTTCTCCAAAAACGGCTACCTCCGCAACTTTTTTAACTTTTCTCACCTTTTCTTCTGGAGCAATTCTTGAAACAGCAATAAGTGTTCTCGCCTCATCATTAAGCACCTTTGAGTTCAGTGGCACTCTGCACCTGCTGTCCACCACAACTCTGAGCGGGTTCGCTGGTTTTCCTGCTTTAACCCGCTCCTTTCTGAGCGAAGCGTCCTTCACCGTAAGTCTTGGGTCATCAGCAATCACGGTTCCTATACCCACCATTATAGAATCGCTCTCAGCCCTCAGCGTGTCCACAATCTTTAAATCTTCTTCGCAGGATATTCTGACCTGCTTCCTGCTCTCATCACTTATCTTTCCATCAAGGCTTGCAGCGATGTTGACAAAAACGTAAGGGCGCATTTTTATTTTCCCCCAAATCAGCATCTGAAGTAAGGCTCCCTTTTCCTGACAGTCTCTATTATCGCCCTCGCAAGCTCCTCCCCATGCTTCCCGTCAATGGTGATGGTTTCATCCCTCAGAAGGCAGGGCTTCAGCTTACCGTCAGAGGTAACCCTCATCCTGTTGCAGTGCATGCAGAAGGCGGTGTTGTCCATTGGCTTCACGAACTCAATGACTCCCCTGGGCGTGAAGTACTGCGTTCTGCGGTGCATTGCCCTTACTCTCTTTTGCGTGGCCATTCTGGCGTACTTTTCCTCGATGGTTGAGATGTCGAAGAAGTACTTTTCGAATCCGGGGAAGGGTACGAGCTCGATGAGCTGCAAAATCGCCCTTGTCTGGCCTTTGTTGAAGGAGTTCGTGAACTCCAGCAGCTCATCAACCTCGCTCTCATTGACACCCTTCATAACGAGCATATTCACCTTTACTGGCGTAAGCCCAACTTCGCATGCTGCCTCAATGCCACTTATTACCTTCTGAACATCCCCACCTCCCGTTATCCACCTGTACTTCTCAGCATTTAGCGTGTCGAGGCTCACGTTAACTCTACTGAGCCCACACTCCTTGAGTTCCTCGGCGTACTTTTCGAGGAGAATTCCGTTTGTCGTCATCGAAATCTCTTCGAATTCGGGGA
>DAINRD010000175.1:0-3577 GCA_036742095.1 Archaeoglobus sp.
TCTCTTCGCAAAGGGCAGAGTCTTGTAATTCTCCTCCACTTCCTTCAGAATTTCCCTTGCCATCTTCATTCTCACGGGTCTCGGGTTGAGAAGGCTGTAAATCTCACATTCTCCCCTCTCGCCCACTCTTCCAACTCCGTTGGTGGCGAAGGGCTCAATTGCTATCACCATTCCCTCCTCCAGCGTCACTCCCTTTTCCGTTGCGTAGTTGTAGATGCTGGGAGGTGCGTGGTTTAGATACGGAAGAAGGCCGTGACCGGTTAGATTCACTATTGGTTTGAAGCCGTAGTTGGTTATTGCCTCTTCAATGGCTTTTCCAAGTTCGGAAACGCTGACTCCAGCCCTCACAACATCCATCGCCGCCTCAAGAGCCTCCTTCGCTGCTTTAACCAGCTCTTTGTTATCTCCGAGGTCGACGGTGACCGCCATGTCTGCGATGTATCCATCAATGTGCGCCCCAACGTCAAGTTTTACCACATCTCCCTCTTTAAACGTTCTTTCGTCGTTTTTCCTGGGAGTGAAGTGCGCCGCATCGCTGTTGATGGAGATGTTTGCGGGAAAGGCTGGCTTTGCTCCCAGCTCGATAATTCTGTTCTCGACGAATTCAGCAACCTCAAGAATCTTTATTCCGGGAGCGATTTTCTCAGCAGCCTCATTAACAGCCTGCTTCAGAATCTTCCCGGCCTCAATCAGCTTCTCCCTTACTTCCTCATCCATTGGTCTAAATTGGCAGGCTGGTATTTGAAATTATTGCAAACTCTCAGGCTGAAATCTAAGGCGGGAGCGGAGTGGGTGATGTACCCAGAAGAGATGACGTCAACGTCCATGGCAGCGAACTCAGCGACATTTTCAGGCGTAACACTTCCCGAAACCTCAATAACAACCTTATCTCTCAAACCTCTCATCCTCAGCTCCTCCACAGCCTCAGCGACCATCTCAGGCGTAAAGTTATCAAGCATTATGATGTCTGCCCCAAGCTCTGCCGCCCTGACCGCATCCTCAATATTCCCAACCTCAACCTCCAGCTTCTTGGTGAAGCTTCTCTTCACTTTCATTGCTTCCTCCAAAGAACCAGCAACGGCGATGTGGTTGTTCTTCAGCATGAGACAGTCTGAAAGGGAGAAGCGGTGCGCATCTCCTCCCCCAATCTCCACCGCCATTTTCTCAAAGAACCTGAATCCGGGAGTTGTCTTCCTCGTTGCAGCAATAACAACTTTGGGGTTCACTCTCCTCGCTCTCTCCACCATTTTTGCTGTTGCTGTAGCAATCCCGCTCATCCTCATTAAGATGTTCAACGCAAGCCTTTCAGTTGAAAGAATTGAGTCGGATTTTCCTCTGAGCCGCATCACAACCTCTTCAGACCTAACCCAATCCCCATCCCCCTTGGACTCCATTACGATGATTCCAGCGAGTTCAAAAAGTATTTTAACCACCTCAACTCCCGCCAAAACTCCCTCACCCTTTGAGACGATGAATGCTTCAACATCCCTTGGAGTAATGGCTGTTACGTCACCATAGGGCATGTCTTCCTCCAGAAACTCCAGCAGTTTTTTCTTTATGAGCTCCTTCAAACCACCAATCCCTCCTTAAGATTCCTCAAAATTCTTGTTACAGAAAGGGCGGCAAGGTAGCTCGTTTTCGGGTTTTCCTTCATTGGCCTGTTCCTAACTCTGATTTCCATCTCCCCAAACTCTCCCCTGACAAGAATTTCGTGGATGTTCTCCTCAACCTCATCAGCGACGAGCCTGACCTTCACGTCTTTTCCTGAGGCAATGCTGAGCGTTGCTGCAACGTTCAAATTTTTCGGAAATTTCTGGGCTGCATCAGATGCAGAGCCTTCGAAGATTACACCTTTTCTGCCAAACTGCCTCCAGTTCTTCCTTGTTGTCAGAACAACTTCCTCTATCAACTCCGATGCTGAAAAAATGGCGTCCAATCCTGCGATTGCTCCAGAAGCGATGAAAACTCTTCTGCCCTCTTTCCTGCAGATTTCTCTGATTCTGTAGAGAAAATCTCTGTCAGCAAAGGCCCCGGTGCTCAGAACGATGAGGTCAATGCCTGCATTGAGTATTCTTTCCGCGTAGTCCTTAACAGCCTGCTGCGATGCAGCCTCAACCGCCACATCCATCTCTCTCTGGAGAAACTCGTCGATGCTTCTGACCATCTTCTCGTGCTCTCCCTTTACATCCAGAACGGCAGCAATCTCAAATCCGTTTCTTTCCAGCCAATCAGCCAGAAATCTTCCAATTGCCCCGAATCCGATCAGGCCGACTAACATAGCTCAAACATCCTTTCTATCGCCCTTCTCGCCTTCTCTGCAATTTTTTCATCCACTCTAACCACGTTTCTCTCCTCAACGAGCGCTTTAACGACGCCGTCCATCGTGTTTCTCTTCATCGCCCTGCAGACATTCTCCTTAAGAGGAAGAATTGTCTTATCTCCGTGCTGCAGTCTCAGCCTGTCAATCAAACCTATTTCAGTTCCTATTATCACCTTCTCAGCATCGCTTTGCTCCACAAATCTGACCATCTGGCTTGTAGAGCCCACAAAATCAGCAAGCTTCTGCACTTCAGGTCTGCACTCCGGGTGGACTATTATGGTGGCATCTGGATGCTTTTCCCTTGCATCCAAGACATCTTTTGCTCTGAAAGACTGGTGGACGCAGCAGTTCCCATACTGCGGAACTGCTATAACCTCCTTTCCCGTTTTCTCGGCAGCGTACCACGCAAGGTTCGCGTCAGGGCCAAGCAAAACCCTATCAGCGTCAAGGTTCTCCACAACCTTTGCGACGTTGGCAGAGGTGCAACAAACATCCGCCACAGCCTTTGTCTCTGCGTGGGTGTTCACGTAGGCAACGAAGGGAGCACTGTACCTCTCCTTAGCCTTTCTCACCATCTCCGCATCAATCTGCATTGCCATGGGGCAGATTGCTTCCGTTGATGGAATCAGCACCTTCTTATCGGGGTTCAGAATTGCTGCTGTCTCCACCATAAAATCAACCCCGCAGAAAAGGATTATGTCTGCATCAACATCTCTCGCAGATATTGAGAGCTCCAAGCTATCTCCAACGAAGTCCGCAACGCCCTGAATTGGTAGTATCTGGTAGTTATGCGCCAGAATAACCGCATTCTTCTGCCTTTTCAGCCTTTCAATGTCGAACGTTTGTTCGACGAACATATGTTCGAAACTATTTGGGAGGTTTAAAAAGTTTTTGAAGTTAGTTATTTGGATTCAGAGCAGAAGTTTAACTATTCCTCCCTCCAGAACGGATTTCTTGGTGTAGATTTCCCCGATTTTTTTTGCCTCGCCTTGATGCAGGCGGGGTTCGACTCAATAACCTTATCCATTGTTAGAGAGCCGGGGTTGAGATTGAGAGCGAGAAGGTGGTTGAAGGGCTGGTGAGAAGGTCTCTCCAGAATCGCCGAAGGCATAACTCTTAGGACTTCATTTCTTCACTGCCCGCCTCACTATTACCTGTAATTGAAGGTAGTAACTGCGGGAAGAAGGGTTGCATGTGAGATTTCAAAGACTTCAAATAGGTTTCAGCAATTAACTCCGAATCCTGAAAAATCCCATC
>DAINRD010000176.1:0-3560 GCA_036742095.1 Archaeoglobus sp.
TCCAATAGACAGGCACGGCGTGGCTTACGAGGACAGCTTGGAGTATTTGATGAAGAAGAAGAGGGGTGAGAATCCTTACCCGGCGAAGAGACCTTGGTATCCGCTAACGCCGGAGGAGAGCTATACAGAGATGTTCGCCGGAATTGCAGAGGAGTATCCTTATCCCATAAAGGCTCTGATTATGTACTACGCCAATCCTGTTCTCGCAGCCAACTTCGGTGTGAAGTTCATAGAGGTTCTGAAAGACACTTCAAAGCTCCCGCTCTTCATTGCCATAACCACCACAATTAACGAAACTTTCCTTTACGCGGACTACATCGTCCCCGACACAACGTATCTCGAAACGGGCACCATGGGAATCAACTACCTCTACGCAACGAGCGCGAGCGTTACGCTGGCCGAAAGCTGGAGAAGTCCCGCAGTGATGCCCCTGACCCAGCTCGTAGGCACCTGCCCCAACGGACATCCCAAATACGCTTCCATGTGGGAGTTCCTCATCGACGTTGCGCTCATACTGAAGATGCCCGGTTACGGCAAGGGGGCTGTGAAGGGAGTTGGAGCTTACGACGGCCAGAAGTTCGACCTCTACTGCGCATGGGAGTACATAATGTACGTTTTCGCCAACGCAGCGATGGATGCAGAGAAGCGCGGATTGATTCCTGAGATGATGAGCAACGAAGAGGTGAACTTTGTTGAGAATAACTACCCGATTGCGAAGTTCAAGGATATAGTGCCGAACGAGTGGAGATACGTCGCCTACGGGCTGGCGAGGGGTGGTGTTTTCACGAGATACGAGGACTCCTTCGACGAGAGGGGGTATTCGAAGAGGAAGCCGTGGACAGATACCGTGTACTTCTGGAGCGAGAAGCTTGCAAAGGCGAGAAACAGCGTTACCGGAGAGAGGTTCTACGGAGGTCCAAAATTCCTGCTTCCGGCAACTTACGCCCCTCTCGGCAACGAGAGGAGATTCTACGGAACTCCGCTCGAATCGCAGTATCCATTCCTCGTCGTGCCGCCGGGAAGTCCGCTCTTCACCAAACACAGGAGCATGTTCTACTACTGGCTGAAACAGGTGATGCCGGAGAACTTTGCCGTGATTAACCCCGAAGATGCTGAGAAGCTTGGAATTGAGAGCGGAGATGTCATAAAGATAGTTACTCCTACAGGAGAGCTTGAAGTCGTTGCAGCCGTGGAACAGACGGTTGTAAAGGGAACGATTGCAATACCGGTGGGAATGGGAAGGTGGGCTGATTCAGCCATTAAAAAGCCAGCTTACTTCAGCCTGAAGGACGGAAGCGTTGCAGCTCTCGTTTCCGAGCTACCTGACGGAGCTTCTCTCCCATCAGATGCCGTGAATCCAGTAAAGCAGCTTGACGAGACCAAGAAGAGAATCCTCTTCACGAAATCAGACAGAAGATACTACGAAGACCTTGGGATAGACAGCTGGAGGTTCAACGGAGTTACGCCCAATGTCGTCGCCTGCGTTGATACGTCTCTCGACAACTGGCCACTGCTCAGCTGGATAGGCGCTGCCCAAGTTTACTTCTTCATCCCGGCAAAGGTCGAGAAGACGGGCAAAAGGAAGAAGTTCGAAATGCCGAACGTGTGGTGGTAGCGGTTGCTTGTGACCATAGGGAGGGCAAAGGTTTACGCAACACTTTCAAAAATTTTTTACCACCTTTTTTACGGTGAAGCAATCCCCAAAGACTGCAAAGGAATTATTGAAAAATTCGGCGAAATTGATTTTAATCTGAGTTCTGAGCTTGTTAAGGAGTTGAGGGGCTCTGTTCTGATAAAAGACATGCCTATATCTCTGGCTGAAGTTTACGAAGGTGTAATGAAGGACTTCTACGAAAGATATGGCTTTCAGGCTTCGGAGTTGCATGCTGACCACATAGCTGTGGAGCTTGCCTTCATGTCGAAGCTGGTTGAAAGGGAGATTAGCCTGGCACAGCAGATGGATGAGGAGGAGCTTTACAAAATCAGGGCAGCCCAGCACAGGTTTATAAAGACTCACCTCCAACCCCTCGTCAAAAATCTCCCTTCTGCGCCCCTACTCAACTTCGTGAGGGATTTCGTCAGAGAGGATGCTAAGTACCTCTACAGCAGCCTCGTAGGTGAGAAGCGTGAGGGAGCTGACAACGATTGACGAAACCTGGAAGCTGATGGACGAGCTGAGGGAGAAATACTACTTCAGGAGGGAGAGCGAGGAAGTCAGGGTTGAGGAAGCCTTAGACAGGGAGCTGGCGGAGGACGTTTTCGCCGCCAAGGACATGCCACCCTTCGACATAGCAACGATGGATGGCTTTGCTCTCAAACTGGAGGATGGTATCAAAGAGTATGCAGTTGTGGGAGAGATATATGCCGGAGATTTGGCTGAGAGGGAAGTTAAGGAGGGAGAGTGCTTCTACATTGCAACAGGGGCGAAGATGCCTGTCAACGCCGACACGGTCGTCAAGGTGGAGATTGCCGAGGTTGATGGAGACAGAATGAGAATAAGGGAGAAAGTCGACAGGGGAAAGTATGTGCTGAAAAAGGGAAGTGAGGTGAAGAAGGGGGACTTGATTCTGCCGGCAAAAACCAGAATAGGCCCGCAGGAGATTGCCGCTTTTATCAGCGCCGGCGTTGAGAGGGTTAAAGTTTACAGAAGGCTGAGGGCTGCTGTTTTCTCAAACGGAGATGAGATAAGGAAGGGGATAATCGCGGACTCCAACTCGGCAATGATTTCCGCCTTTTTGCGGAAGTGGGGCTGTGAAGTTCACTTTCTTGGTGTGGCTGGAGATGACGAGGAAGAGGTCAGACAGATGGTTGAGAAGGGCGTGAGAGATTACGATGTTGTGCTTACGAGCGGTGGAGTTAGCGTTGGGGAAAAGGACTACGTCGTTAAGACTCTGAAAGAGATGGGGGAGGTTCTGATTTACAAGGTGAGGCAGCGACCTGGAAAGCCCATGGTTGTGGCTGTTGTAAATGATAAGCCCGTCTTTGCCTTACCCGGCAAGCCTGCTGGCTGCTTTACTGCCATGCTGTCTCTGAGAAGGTTTTTCGCTGGAGATAAGCCCTTCCCGAAGGTTAGGGCGATGATTGCGGGTGATGTAAGGCTGCCTACGAAGGGGTTCAGCTACTTTCTGTTTGTGAAGCTGAGGGATGGTTATGCTGTGCCTGCAGGATTCAGGCACTCTCACGTTTCTATCATTCCGGATGAGAAGTACGAGGTGAGTCTGGTTGCGGCGATGGCGAGAAGTGCGGTGTCGGATGGATTCGTTGTGACTGACAGGGATTTGAGGGCTGGAGAGGAGGTTGAGGTTTGTTTGTATGATTGATTGTTACCTCATTTTTTGAGCTTTAACGACACAAGCGACACATAACGGAAAAAAATTTAACTTTCCTTGTCCAAAAACCCAAACCATGAATATTCCTCCATCCCCGCTAACAGACACGGGAAGAACTCTTCTGCGGTTAAACCTGATCGCAATTGCCCTCCTCTGGCTTTATCCCCTCCTGACTTACAGCCAACTCCCTGAAACCGTCCCAACCCACTTTGGAGCTGGCGGCGAGTCAGA
>DAINRD010000177.1:0-2416 GCA_036742095.1 Archaeoglobus sp.
TTGTCCCCCACCTCCAGCCCGAAGTCCTCCGCAAGCCTGTATCCCACGACCGCAGTGCCCTTGAGCTTTATGCTGCCCTCGTAGGCGTCGTAAAGCAGCTCAAGGTCGTCCCCGTCCACTCCGTAAACCGTTAGGAAGGCTTTCCTGTCCCCGTACTCGACATCCCCCCTCTCATCCTTTACCGCAATGGCGTAATGTACTCCTTCAACCCTCTTTATCAGCTCGAAGTCATCCTCCTCTATCCCGGAATACCCCTCTGTGTATCTCGGAGTTATCACTATGGTATCCGCCTGATCCTCGAACCTTTCCAGCACGGTCTGCTTCATCGCGTTGCCGAAAATGCCGATAGAGGCTACAGCCACAACTCCGATGATTATTCCGACCACGGCCAGAACGCTTCTCGCCCTCGCCCTTTCGAGGTTTCTGACGGCGAGCTCAATATACATCTTCCACCACCTTCCCGTCCCTGATTCTGATGACTCTGTCAGCATATTCCGAAAGAGATGGGTCGTGGGTGACGAGGACGATTGTAACCTCATTCTCCTCGTTCAGGTTTTTGAGAATGTCCATAACCTGCCTCCCGGACTTGGTGTCGAGGTTTCCAGTGGGCTCGTCGCAGAGCAGTATTTTCGGGTTGTTTGCTAAAGCCCTTGCAATTGCCACTCTCTGCTGCTGCCCTCCACTCATCTCTCTCGGCCTTCTGTCCGCAAGTTCTTCAATTCCCACCATTTTGAGAAGCTCTCTCGCCCTCCTTTCCCTCTCAGCCCTCGCAACACCGCGGAAAATCATCGGCAGCTCCACATTCTCCAGTGCGGTGAGAGTAGGTATCAAATTGTACTGCTGAAAGATGAAGCCAATCGAATCTCTGCGAAGCTTGGTGAGCTCTCTGTCGCTCAGCCCTGATGTTTTGACTCCGTTTATGATTACCTCGTCCCTCGTCGGTTTGTCGAGGCAGCCTACCATGTTTAGCAGCGTTGACTTGCCGCTGCCCGACGGCCCCATTATCGCAACGAACTCCCCTGCTTCAACATCCATGCTCACACCATCGAGGGCGTGGACTTCGTAGTATGCAGTCCTGTAAATTTTGTAAACATCAACCAGCTCTATTACCTTCATTCTTCCTCCTGCTCCTCCATTTTCTGAAAACCAGAACTCCACCGATGGCAGCAATTACGACTACTGCCAGATTCAGGGGTGTCAGAAGGCTCTGGCGCTGCTGTGGTGATGTAGTGCTTACCGTTATGGGATTGAGCTGGTAGCTCTTGGAAATGCTGTGAACCTCTCCAAGCTCGTTGGTCCACTCTACAACAACCCTAACGCTCCTCTCACTTCCGCTTGCGGGAATGCTGAAGCTGTCCGAGTCTGAGGGCTCCACCTCCCCCACAAAGTACTCCTCGGTATCGCTTCCAAAGTCAAGATAAACGAGGACGTTCTTTGCGTGGCTGAATCCCCTGTTCACGACTTCGCCGCTTACAGTTATCTCCACTCTCGTCGAGACCGAGCTCGATGTAGGACCAAACATCCCCCTCGGCGGAGCGGAGCCTGAAGACATTGCTTTCGCCTCTATTTCAACTCCCGAAACATCGACGGCGGAGCTGTCCTGAACATCGATGGCTATGTTCTTCTCCAGCGTTCTCTCCTTTCCCAGTCCGTCTTTGTAGCTGATTGCAAGGGTTATCACATCCCTCCCACTCCGTTCTGGAGAGTAAAGGAGTATGATTTCAGAGCTTTCGCCGCTTTCAAGCTCAGCAATTTCGTCGGTAGAGATCAGAACCTTTCCGTTGTTCGACGAGGCGGAGAATTTGATTGCGCTGATGGCATCATCTTTCAGGTTGGTGATGGTTGCGGAAATCTCCACCACGTCGTAGAGGAAGGCCGAGGACTGAGGAACCGAGACGCTCACTGCAAGCTCCCTCCCCTCTTCAAAGGCAGGTGTAATTTTTGCAGTGTAGCTGTGGTAGTTGTTGCCGCTGTAGAAGGAGACTCTGAACTCGTAATCGCTCCGCTCACCAAAGAATCTGATGGGGACTTCAGCGGTTCCCGAAACTGACGAAAGGATGATTCTGTCGGGCTCGGACTCGAAGAGGGGGTCGATGACGACGTTCTCTATCTCCACCGGAGAGGAGATTATGAGGCTCAGGTTGTTGACCTCCCCCACCTTCACGTTCTCGCTGAAGGAGATTTCGGGCATCCTGTTCTCAACAAAAAGTGTGAAGTAGCTCCTCACCGCACCGCTTTCCGTGTAAAACGCAACCTCGACGTTGTGCACACCTTCCTTTACAGCTTTAACAGCGAAGCTGAAGGTGTGCGTGGACTTTGGCGGTATGTATCCGAGATCGAAGGAGTCGTAGGATATACCAGATCCCAAAACGCTCACTGAGGAGACCTTAACAGCACTTTCGAGGGGATTGTAGAG
>DAINRD010000177.1:2426-3526 GCA_036742095.1 Archaeoglobus sp.
CCTCTGCGGCTCCACGTTGAGGTTCTGGATGGCAATGCTGCTGCTGTTTTCCTCCGCCAACGAAGGGACAATTAAGAGGAGCATTATGAGTCCGGCAGTCCAAACCGCTTTCATGCCTTAATTGGCAGGCTCAGAGTATTTAATCTGGGAGAAGGAAAGATGTGCATCTTTGGTCCATTTTTCCGGATTAAGTTAATAAAGGATTTTATCCGCAAAGGAAAAAGCTTGTTCATGAAGGTCGTAGGAATTGTTGGAAGTCCGAGAAAAGGTAGCAACTCGGAAATTCTCGTCAGAGAAGCTCTTGAAGCTGCCAAGCTGCGAGGAGCGGAGATTGAGATGTTCAAAATAAACGAAATGAATGTGAAATGGTGTCAGGGATGCTTCTACTGCCAGAAACACGGGGTTTGCAGGCAGCAGGACGACATGCAGGAAATATACTCCGCAATCGAGGGGGCGGAAGCCATCGTTATCGGAACGCCCATCTACATGGGCTACGTAACTGCCCAGACCAAAACCTTCCTTGACAGGTTATTCGCCTTGATGAACGTTTTCAGGGGAGAGTCAAAGCTGAAGGGCAAGAAGGTCGCCCTTATTTACTCACAGGGAAGGGGACAGGACGGCATGGAAGTTATGAAAGCGATAGGTGAGAGGCTCTCAAACATAGGCATGCAGATCGTGGGAATTGTCGGTGGGAACGGGATGAACGAGGAAAGAGCAGTTGAAAAGAGAGACGACCTTCTGGAGGCTGCCAGAAAGCTTGGAGCGGAGCTTGTTTGATGCTTAAACGTTTGATGCTTAAACCAAAGCTTTAACTCAGGAAGAATCTTCGCGGGAACTCCATTACGAATTTCGCCCCACACGGCTCGTTATCCTCAACCCATATTTTCCCTCCAATACTTTCAACAAGCTCCTTAACGATGTGCAGCCCCATTCCTGATCCTGCCGATTCTCCGCTTCTGAATCCTGCACTGAAAATCTTGCCCTTAATCTCGTCAGGAATTCCCTTTCCGTAGTCCTTCACTTTTATAAAGCACTTCCCCCGCTTTCTTTCAATTTTCACCACAACCCTTTCAGTCCCTGAGTGCTGGACGGCGTTCTGG
>DAINRD010000178.1:0-3497 GCA_036742095.1 Archaeoglobus sp.
TAAATTTTTTTCAGTGCTGAAATCAAAGCGTCTCTGCTTTCGAAGCCGTCTCTCATCGCATCTTCCTCCGAAAGCTCCCTTACTCTCTTTACAACCACTTTTTTCACCTTTGCAAGGGCGAATCTCTCACCGTTCGCTGTAAGCTCAACTATCCTCCCAACTGGGTAGCTCTTGATGCCCCTCCTTACGGTTGTTATCTTCTCTCCTGCAATTATTTTGTCAACATACTCCAAATCGAAATTAATCTTCTCCATGGTACCATCTCCAGACTTTTTTAACCGCATTCAGCAATATTCTGTACTTTTTGTAACCCTCTCCGGGCAGGTCCTTCCAGTGTTTCAGCTGAAGACACTTCCCTACCAGAATCTCTTCCTCAACTTCTTCCAGCTCCTCCCTGTCGGTCCTTGAGTAGTAAAATCTAACGAGCGGTCGGATTAAGTCAGAAACGTACTCGTAAAGGCTCATGCCCTGAAAGTACTTGCTCATCCTCCTTTTCTCCATCTTTCCGAATTCAGGAAGTGGTATCTCAAAGTCCCTTCTGAGAGAGTGGAGGAGCAGGATGGCAGTTTCGGTCTCAAGGTCGGATAGCTCGTCTGCAAGGTACTCAATGAGCCTTCTTGTAAATTCAGAGTTGAGAGACTCAACTGTATCTTCTACATCAGGTTTTAAGGCATTCAAAACGATAACAGTGTGCTCTCCGCTAATCTCGTTCCTTTGAGGGGTTATGTGAACAGGAATAAAGCCATTTCTCGTCCAGAATCGCAAAAGTTCAGGAGAAACACCAAATCCCGAACCAACCCAGTCCATTTCGTTTTTTGCTGCCCACTCAACTATCTTGTAGAGAGCGAAGCTCCCTATTCCCATGTCCATCACTGCAGGATGCGTTGCAATCCTCACGACCCTCGCTCCAACCATTTTCGGGAAATCAAAGTTCCAGTAGTGCTTCAGCATCAAATCAGGGATTATCTGCCCCTTCGGCTTGTAGCCCTCATTAATCTTTTCAATCGTTTCCTCATCAAGATTGCCTTCAACGGCAATATGGAGGGAGCAGACGGGCTTCCCATTGACGGTTACGATGAAGGGGAGGTGATTGGGCATGTCTGAGAGAATTGCCAAATCTGAGGGACGGTTACGGTAGTGGGCAAGGACGTAGATTCCAAAAAACTCTCTGAGTAACTTCTCGTTCTCCATCAACTCATCTTTGTTGATTTCCGTGAACTCCAGTCTCCCCTCCTTTATCGCCTCAATGTCTTCCTCTCCCAGCTCAGCAGGCTGGGCATCAAGCAAAAGGACATCGTAGAGCCATCGTTCTATCGGGTCTCCTCTTCCGTAGCGAATGGGTTCTTCCATGTGGATTCTGTCAATTTCAATGCTCTCATCGCTTTCAAGCTTTTTGAGAAACCTTATGGCGAATCCTCTGCCAGTCCCCTCATAACCGTGTATGGTTGTGGAGAAAATCGTGTACCTGACTCCTTCGGTGATTTTCAGAAGAACCGGGACATCGATACCTGCAGCCTCGTCAACAATAACGACGTCGGCAAACTCCTTTTCCAACATTGCCCTTCTTGGGACAACATACTCAACTCTGGCATACTTGCTGTTGACCACAGTTATTATCCCGTTTGTTTCCTTGGCAAAGTATTCGGTCATCCCCTGTCTAACCATGGCCTTGAGCAGGAACTTGAAGTATGTCTGAACTGCCTGTGGAGTTGGAGCGACGACCATAATTCTCACAGGCCTTTTCAGAAGCCTCTGCATTCTCGAAATGATGTAGGGTGTTGCTATGCCAAGAATTGCCGTCTTACCCCTCCCCCTGTCTGCTGTGATAACGATTGCCTTTCTCTCCCTCCCCCTCTCAAAAAAGCGTTCAAAAAGCTGTAAAACTCTCACCTGATCCTGAGTGGCGCACAGCTTGTAGAGCTTTCTCTTTATTTCGATTTCCTCAGGGATTACTATTTCCTCCCTTGAAACCTCTTTTGACTCAAACTCGTAATGTTTGATGATTTCTCTCCTATCAGCATCGAAAATTATTATTCCCTCAGCCTCCAGCGTCCTTCTCATGAACCTCGCAAAGAATCGTCCTGTTACATCCCCAACGGTGTAGGGTTCGCTCACAAGGTCTTCGTGCCACCTGCTTCTCATGTTGTTCCAGCGGTCAAGAGGAGGGGAGAGGGCAATGATTACCCCACCCTCTTTGATGGTTTCCACTATTATCCCAAGGTCGTTGGGATGGAAGCCTTCTGTGAAATCAATTACGAGGGAGGAGTAGGTCTGCCCGAGAACCTTTGGAGAGTCCTTGTAGTGCAAAAACTCTCCCTCAAAGTACTTTCTTGTAATTTCAAGAAAATCGCTCCTTCCTGCTATCAGGAGCTTTTCATCCTCACCCTTTCTCTTCTGCTTCTTGTAAATCCTCTTTGCGAGCTTAACTACCCTTTCATCCAGCTCTTTTGAGCACAGGATAACCATAAACCTGTGACGGTTTTTGGCAGCGATTTCCGCTGCCCTTGAAACTTCGGCAAGAAGATTGCGGACGGTCATCTATTTTATGCTTGGGGATTGGTTTAATTAAAATGTTGGTGGAGGTAACAATAATTTATCTTTGGACGGATGAGTGGATAAGCTCTGCAACAACCTCAACTGCCTCTGCAAGCCTGTATGAAGGTCGGTTTATTATGTCCGCATCGACGACGTAAACCCTCCCATCTTTTACCGCCTTAATTCCGAGTAACCTGTCATCGCTTACAACCCACTCGTAAACGACGTCCTTTCCTCTACCCATCCCCGAGCCGCTGCTGACAATAATCACGTCTGGATTGGCTGCAATCAGGTCCTCAACGCTCACAGTCCTCCAGCCGTCAAAGTTAAAGACGTTCTCACCTCCAGCAAGCCTTATCACCTCATCGATGAATGTGTTCTTCCCGCTGACCCATATTGGGTCGTACCACAGGATGTGAGCAACTCTGACCTTCGGCCTGTCCTTCACACCCTCCCTGACCTTCTCAATCCTTTCAAGCATTTCCTGAACGAGCTTCGTGGCGTTCTCCTTCTCTCCGGTAGCCACTCCAATAAGAATAATGTCCTTCATCACGTCCTCAATGCTCTTCGGGTCAAAGGCTATCACCGTAAGTCCCAATCTTCTCAGCGTTTCTATGTTCTCGATTCCGTTACCGTAAGAAGCAACGACAAGGTCTGGTTTGAGGGATACAACCCTCTCGATGTCTATCGTGGTGTATCCGCCAATGCTCACGATTCCACCATTCTCTTTCCCTTCCAACACCTCTGGCGGGTAATTGCAGTAGTCCGTCACTCCCACAACTCTATCACCCGCACCTATAGCGAAGAGAATTTCCGTGTTGCTTGGAGCGAGAGACACTATTCTCTGCGGATTTCCCTCGTTAATGGTGTAGCCTGTATCATCCACCGGTGTGGCGTTGAGAATTTCTGTTAGGTTGAAAGATGCATGCTCCTCCGCCGGTTTGGATGAGCAGAGAGGAAGA
>DAINRD010000179.1:0-3493 GCA_036742095.1 Archaeoglobus sp.
GGGAAGGGTTATATGGTGGAGGTGGAATTCCAAGTATGATGAAACAGGGCCAAAAGTTTTAATATTATGTAATTACTTACAGGTGGGCAGAATGGATTTGAAAAAACTCAGGGGTTTGATGGCTTTAACAGTCGTAATATTTCTTTTTCTCTCCTTAGCTGGAAGCATCGAATTTTCTGACGCCACGGGTAACAGAACAGTTTCAGTCGATAGGGTCTATTTTCCCGGAGACGAGGTCGTTATCAAGGCCAATTTCAAGCCCAACCAATCGATTCTTGTGAATCCCGCTGGTACGGGAAGAGAGGTAAATTTCGAAAATGATGAAGGGCAGTTCATGGCCAAAATCGAGCTGAAGAAGGATGTTGTGCTCGGAAAATACCTTCTTATGGTTGATAACGTCACGGCTGAGTTTTATGTGGACAGCTACTCAATTGAGGCAGCTTACTCAGACGGAAAGGTCGCTGGAAACGTTAGCTACTATTTTGTTAAACCTGATTACGTTTACTACAAAGCTGGGGAGGAAGAAGGAAGGGTTGAAGTTGCAGAAGACGGAAGCTTCGAGATTCGTCTCGAAGAGCCCGTTGAAGAAGTTGAGCTCAGTTGTGGAAATGCTGCTGAAAAGGTAAATCTGACGATGGAATTGAGGATTGTTGTTGACAGAGTTGTGGTTGTTGATGAGACGGCTTTTGTTGAGGGCAGGGTTCTGCTGAATGGTGCTGAAACGGAGGCAAATCTGAGCTACTGGTTTGATGAGGACGAGGAGAAGGTTCTGGAGGTTAATGGAAGCTTCAATCTAAGCTTCAGCAATGTCAGCGGGATTCTTCACCTTAAGGCGGAGAAGTATGGGTTGAGAGCAGAGCAAAGCGTTGAAATCGAGGCTGTGAAGAAAGTTGTAGAGGTCGGTGAGGTTTACTTTGCCGGAGACACAGTTGTCATCACAACGAACTTCAAGCCCGGGGAAGGACTGGTTGTCGGGCCTGAGGGGAAGAAGGAAACTCTTGAGTTTTTTAAGGAGGGTGAGAGATACAGAGCAACATATGAGCTTAAGAAGGACGTTGTGCTGGGGAACTACACTGTCGTTGTTGATGGAGCTGTGAAGCAGTTCGTTGTCGATTTTTGTGAGGTTTCGGCCGAGTTCAGGGATGGGGCGATTAGGGGTGAGGCGAGGAGCTTTTACACCCCTCCAAAAGTAAGGTATCTCATTGCTGGGGAGAACTTTTCCGAGGAAGGGGTTGTAGGGGCGAATTTCAGTATTCCTATAAACAGAACCGGGGATTACAGGGCTGTTTTTGAGTGCGGAAACTCCCGCCTTGAGATTAACTTCAGCGTTGCGGAGGCGAGGAACGTCGAGGTGGACGATTTCAGCTTTTTGGGGGAGATTGTTGAGGTGAGAGCGACCTTTATGCCCCAAGATGCCTACATCTTTACCCCCTCCAGTGAGACGGTTCGGCTGAACTTCTCGGAGAGGGAGGGGGCATTCGTTGCTGAGATCAGGGCGGAGGAGATTGGGAGATACAATGTGAGGGTGGATGAGTTCAACCTGAGCTTTCTGGTTGACGATTACTCGATAAATGCGAGGTTTAATGGTTCGGCTGTTGTTGGTACGATAAAATGGCATTTTGTTGAGCCTGAAGAGGTTTGTTATGAGGCTGGAGATATTGAAGGGTGTGTTGGGGTTGAAAATGGCCAATTTTCGCTGGAGATTCCGGGAAATGTGACTTCCGTTAAACTGAAGTGTGGAAATGCAGAGCTGACCCTGACTCTTGCAAGATCAAAGGAAATTGAAGTCAACGATAGCTACTTTGCAGGCGATGTTGTGGTGGTGAAAGCAAACTTTGAACCGGAGGAGAGCTATTTAGTGTTCAACAACGAATCAATGGAAATATCGTTTGAACAAAGAAACGGCAGCTGGGTTTACGAGTTCAAGGCTGAGAGGGTTGGGGTTTACAGAGTGGTTGCTGACGGGGTTGAAAGAAGCTTTGTAGTGGATTCCTGCCAAATTGATGCAAAAATCGCCGATGGAAAGGTTTTAGGAGAAGTTAAGACGAACTTCACGGAAATTTCCTCCATAAGCTACACTCTCGAACCTTTAAATCAGTCCGGATTTGTGAATGTCGAAAAAGGAAAATTTGAGGTGGAGGTTCCTGAAAACACGAGTGAGATAGTGCTTTTCTGTGGGAATTCTGCTTTGAGGCTGAGAAACGAGGCTGTGTCCGACTTCAGGGTTGTTGAGTTTGACGGCTTAGCAGTGAACATTACAATAGACAAAGGTAGATTCGAAAGGCTTGATGTAGAGGGAGATGAGGTTAACCTAACAATTTCAGGGCTCTCAGCTGGAGAGAAAGTCAACGTTGAGGTCGGCCTTCCCTTTGAAATTCCAGAAGGGATGCATATTTACTACTGGAAAGAGGTTGATGGAAGGATAATTCCTGTAAATTATGCTATTGCCACGGACAGGAAGACGATAGTTTTCAGCCTTCAGGATGGCGTGGTTGATGAGGATGGAAAAGCGGATGGGGTGATTGTTGACCCGCTCAAGTTTTACATTCCCCGCTTTAAAGTTGAGAGGGAGTTGAGCGGTAAATCGGGGATTCTGCACGTTTTCGATTTAAATGGAACGAAGCTTTACGACGTGAAAGTTGAGGTGGATAGGGGCAATTTGAGCTACTTGGCCTTCGTTGACGAGAAGAATTTGCCTTCCAAGCCAAATAAATTCCCCTATCAGCTCATTAAGTTTAGTGTTGGTGAATTAAATCCCGGAGAGGAAGTTACGGTCAGAGTAACATATCCAAGTCTTGAGGGTGTTGTTACGGACAACGGAGCCAGATACTACAAGTTCAATCCTTACACCCTTAACTGGAGCGAGTTCTATGCCGAAGTGGAGAGCAACACGGTTGTTTTGAAGTTAAGGGATGGTGGGTTTGGAGATGATGACGGCAAGGCAAATGGAGTTTTGGAGGACGATGGGGGAGTTGGGTGGGCTGGTTACAGTGGTGAGTGGTCGGCGTCGATTTGCAGGGGTGGCAAAACTGACGAAGTCCATACGTATTGGGTTTACGTCCCATCAGGAGATAGCTTTCAAGTTGGAATTTACGATCCCGACAGTAGTTCATCGGATGGTAAGCTTGATGTTCTGATCTACTATCCAAATGGAACTTTAGAGGGGACTTACAATTTAACTTCAAATATGGAGTGGGAGTATATAACAATCCTTACTAATGGTGCCACTGGTTGGTGGACAATGCAATTAAAAGAAGACGACTGGCCTTGGGACAACGGGAACTTTTACGGGATGAACATAACTGGAACGGACGCAATAAACATAAGAGTTAATGAAAACTGGAGTATAAACGGTGAGCAGTTTTACGGAACGCCAGATGCTGTTATGGTAGATTACAACAATAATAACATTGCAGGGCGAATCGAATTCTGGGTTTATGCAGAGAATGATTTCAAGGTTGCAATTAATGATTCAGATGGTGCTCTCACACTT
>DAINRD010000180.1:0-955 GCA_036742095.1 Archaeoglobus sp.
CTTCGAGTTTCTTGAGGAAGCTGCGAAGAGGAAAATGCTCGGTTTGAGGTTTCCCGAAGAGTACGGAGGAAGGGGGTTGAGCTGGACTGCTGAATGCGTTGCTGTCGAGGAGGTAGGTGTTCTGGGAAATGGTATCGGATGCAGCTATGCGATGGTCAGCATAGTGGGGGAAGCGATTTACCGCTTCGGGCAGGAATGGCAGAAAGAGGAGTTTCTGAAGCCGATAATAAAGGGGAAAAAAGTCTCCGCCGAGGGTTTGACGGAGCCGAGAGGAGGGAGCGACTTCTTCGGGACAACAACGAAAGCTGAGAAGAAAGGGAACGTCTGGGTGCTGAATGGAGCGAAGAGGTTCATTGCTGGTGGCAAAGTTGCGGACTTCTACCTGATTTATGCCAGAACCGACCCAAATGCTCCCGGGCACAATACTCTGACAGCCTTCCTGGTTGAGAGGGACATGGGAGTTGAGGTTGAGGAGATATACAACCTCCTCGGCTTCAGAGGAATGGGAACTGCGAGGATTGTGTTTAAGGACGTGGAAGTGCCCGACGAGTACAGAATTGGAGAGGTTAATGGGGCCAGAGTCATTTTCAACAGGATGATGATTCCAGAAAGGATGACATCAGCGGCAGGTGCACTCGGAACGGCAAGGGCAGCGCTGGAGGTGGCGGTGAAGTACTCCAACAAGAGGAAGGCCTTTGGCAGGAAGATAAGAGAGTTTCAGGGAGTCAACTTCATGGTTGCTGAAGCCATAACGAAGCTTGATTCAGGAAGAGCTTTAACCTACAATGCTGCGAGGGCTGTTGACCTCTACGATTCCGGAAAGGGCCCAGATCCCAGAAGGCTCGTCAGCGAGGCCAAGTACTTCGCCACCGATGTTGGATGGGATGTGGTCAACAAAGCGATGCAGATTCTCGGTGGAATAGGCTACACCCAGGTTTATCCTGTTGAAAGGATG
>DAINRD010000180.1:965-2188 GCA_036742095.1 Archaeoglobus sp.
ATGCTAATACAGCACGAAACCTACAGGATGATGGGGATGCCTTCAAAGGACAGGGATGTTGAGAGGGACGCCATGGACTGGTACAAGGAGTGGGAGAAGGTTTACGAATGATATTTTTAGTCTGTTTTTTATTTTTGGTTAGTTGTTGAAATATGTGCTCAGTGTAATACTAACAACCCGAAAACCTTAAATTCGATATGAACAGTAATGCATATCGAGGTGACATAGTGAAGCTTAGGATTTTCATTCTAATAATGCTCGCACTGCTGTGGCCTGGATGCTCCAGTGAAAAAGCTGAAAACGCAAGGCTGAAGGTCTTTCATGCAGGCAGCCTGACCGAGCCAATGAAGGCCATCAAGCAGGCTTTTGAGGAGAGACATCCGAACGTGGAGGTGCAGACTGAAGCGGCAGGAAGTGCTGCGACGATCAGAAAGGTTACGGAGCTTGGAAGGAGGGCTGATGTGATTGCAACGGCTGACTACACCTTAATCCAAAAAATGATGTATCCAGACTTTGCAAACTGGACGATAATGTTCGCCAGAAACCAGATCGTTCTGGCCTACAGGAACGACAGCAAGTATTCGGATAAAATCAACTCGCAGAACTGGTATGAAATTCTGAAAAAGCCAGATGTGAAATTTGGATTCTCCAACCCCAACGACGACCCGTGCGGCTACCGCTCGCTTATGGTAATCCAGCTTGCAGAGCTTTACTATAACGACCCGACCATCTTTGACGAACTTGTGGCGAAAAACTCAAACATGCGCTTTATGGAGGAGAATGATGGATATGTTCTCAGAATGCCCCCCTCAGAAAGGATAGAAATCAATAACAGGAAGATTATGATCAGGAGCATGGAGATGGAACTGATACACCTCGTTGAGAGTGGTGAGATTGACTACTTCTTCATTTACAAAAGCGTAGCCAAGCAGCATGGCTTTAACTTCGTTGAGCTTCCTGCTGAAATTGACCTCAGAAGTCCTCAGTACGCCGAATTATACAGCAAGGTTAAAGTCGTTCTTGCAAACGGTGATGAAGTGATGGGCAAACCAATCGTTTACGGCATAACCATCCCGAAAAATGCTGAAAACAGAGAGCTTGCCGTGGAGTTCGTGAAGCTCTTAATAAGCGATGAGGGGCAGGAAATTCTAAGAGAGCTCGGGCAGGAACCGCTTGTCCCACCAAGGGCTGACGCAACCGAGCTTCCAGAGTCTCTCAAGAAT
>DAINRD010000180.1:2198-3491 GCA_036742095.1 Archaeoglobus sp.
TCTGGTGGAGGTATCATGAGGCTGCTTTTCTCAGCCCTTCTGGCGCTCCTTTCCTCAATGATCCTTCTTTTAATACTGCTACCAATCGCAACAACCATTACTCTCCAGCTCTTCAACTTTGACGAGTTTTTGAAAGCTGCATCAGACCCGACAGTTTGGAAGGTTATCCTCACAACCTACTATGCAGCTTTGATTTCCACCCTCATCGCCGTAATTTTCGGAACACCGCTCGCCTACATCCTCGCAAGGAAGAGCTTTCCGGGAAAAAGCGTTGTGGAGGGGATTGTTGATCTGCCTGTGGTGATTCCCCACACCGTAGCAGGAATAGCTCTGCTGGTAGTTTTTGGGTCGAATGGACTGATTGGAAGCTTCTCCCCACTAAAATTCGTAGATGCTCTGCCCGGAATTATTGTCGCAATGCTGTTCGTTTCCGTGCCCATCTACATAAATCAGGCAAAGGAAGGCTTTGCAAGCGTTGATGTAAGGCTTGAGCACGTTGCAAGGACTCTTGGCTCCTCTCCGCTTAGGGTTTTCTTCACAGTCAGTCTCCCCCTCTCCTTAAGGCATATAGCCGCAGGGGCGATAATGTCGTGGGCGAGGGGAATAAGCGAGTTTGGGGCTGTGGTGGTGATAGCCTACTACCCCATGATAGCTCCAACGCTGATTTACGAGCGTTACCTTTCTGAAGGTTTGTCTGCAGCAATGCCTGTTGCGGCAATCCTGATACTGCTCAGCTTGGCCGTTTTTGTGGCATTGAGAATTATTGTGGGGCGGAAGGATGTTTCTGAGGGTCAGGGCTGAGAAAAGTCTGGGGAATTTCAGGCTCAACGTGGATTTTGAGATGGGTAGAGACTACTGCGTGCTGCTCGGCCCGACCGGAGCAGGGAAGAGCGTTTTTCTCGAAATAATTGCGGGAATTATTCAGCCTGACAGAGGAGAGGTGAGGTTAAACGGAGCCGACATAACTCTGCTACCTCCAGAGAAGAGGGGCATCGGGCTCGTTCCTCAGGATTACGCCCTCTTTCCCCACCTCACCGTTTACAGGAACATCGCCTACGGGCTCAGGAATGTCGAAAGGGCTGAGAAAGACAGAAGAGTCAGGGAGATGGCGGAAAAGCTCGGAATAGCACATTTGCTTGACAGAAAACCTGCAAGGCTCAGCGGTGGAGAGAGGCAGAGGGTGGCTCTGGCAAGAGCCCTGGTAATCCAGCCAAAGCTCCTTCTGCTTGACGAACCTCTTTCGGCAGTTGATTTGAGAACCAAAGGAGTGCTGATGGAGGAGCTGAGGTTTGT
>DAINRD010000181.1:0-3436 GCA_036742095.1 Archaeoglobus sp.
TATTTTTGAGGCTGAAAAAAGACCAGGTGGGTTGTTGAGAAGTGAAAATGTGGAGGGATACACTTTTGATGCTGGAGGGAGCCACATCATCTTTTCGAGAAACGAAGAAGTTCTCAAAAAAATGCTCGGTCTCATTGGAAATTATGTTGAGCACAGAAGAAGGACCTTCATCCACTACGATGGCAGGTTCATCAAGTATCCCTTTGAAAATGGCATATTCATGCTTCCAAAAGAGGAAAGGTTCGTCATTCTGAAGGACTTTGTTGAGAATCTGATGAGGGAAAAGAAGAAGCCTGAAAACCTGCTTGAGTGGTTCTACTACGTTTTCGGCAGAGAAATCACTGAGAGGTACCTTAAACCATACAACGAGAAAATATGGAAAAGGAATCTGGAGGAAATATCCTTGGAGTGGGTTGGGGGGAGGGTACCAAATCCCCCAATAGAGGACGTTCTTAAATCGGCTGTGGGAATTGAGACCGAGGGCTACACACATCAACTTCGATTTTTTTACCCTCTGAAAGGGGGAATTGAGACCCTTGCCAGGGCTTTGGCCTCCGATCTGGACATCAGAACGGAAGAAGGGGTGAGAAAAATCAGTGCTGAAGACAGGGTTTACGTCGAGACACACAGAGGAAGTTACGAGTTCGAAAGGCTCGTTTTTACCGCACCATTAACACTTCTGCCAGATATGGGGTTGAGAGAAACCAGAAAGTGGGTTGAAAAGCTGGACTGCAACTCCTTAACGGTTGTAGGTCTCGGTGTTAAAGGCAGAGTTCCCAATTTCCACTGGCTCTACTTCCCTCAGGAGGACCTTGTATTTCACAGGGTCGCATTTTTGAGCAACTACAGCCCCTACATGGCTCCCGGAAATGGGGCAGCAATTATTGCAGAAATATCAACGAGAAAGGGAAAGAAGGTGAGCAACGTCTGTGATAAGGTTATAGATGGGCTGAGGGAGGTTGGTTTTGACTTCAACATTGATGTCTGCAAAAGATGGTACTGGGAGCATGCATACGTGGTGTACGACCACAATTACAGGCAGGCAGTCGATGCGATAAGGAATTTTCTCTTGGAGAGACGGATTTTTCCCTTTGGGAGATTTGGTGACTGGGAGTATCTCAACATGGATGCTGTTATGGAGAGGGCTGAGAGAATTGCGAGAGAAGTTGAGGGACTATGAAAGCGCTCGTCGTCATACTTAACAAGGACAATGCTAAGGGTTTGAAGGACTGCTTGAACTCTCTGGTAAACCAGAGTGCACGGATATGCGAGGATTTTGACGTTCTAATCCTTGATGGGGCTTCGAAAGATGATTCAGAAAAGATTGCTATGTTTTTCACCAAAAAATACCCCTGCGTGAGTTTCAGAGTTCAGAAAAAGCTCGGTGGAACAGGTTTTGCAAGGGTTGAGGGCTGTGAGTACGCCATAACACAGGGTTACGATGCCGTAATCTGGGGAGATTCGGAGAACTACTACAGCGTGGACTATGTGAAAAAGATTCTTAGGGCTCTTGAGGAGGCAGATGTTGCTGGTGGGAGGCCAGTAGTGAGAGGCAGCTTCTTTGCTCACGCCTTTACGTGGTATCACGCCATACACGCAATGTTCTCTGCTGTTGGTGATAGACACATTCCGGGAAACAACAGAGCTGAGAAGGTGGAGATTTACAAAAAGGCGATGTATCCTGAGAGCAGGAGGGCTGAGGACTACGGTCTCTCCTTGATTTTGATGAAAAAGGGCATCAGGCTAAAGCACAAGGTCGTTGAGGCTGATGTTAGAGTATCGCTCCCTGAGAGCTTTTCTGAAGTGCTTGCGTGGCAAAAGGCAAGGGCTATCGGTGCCGCTGAAGCAGCCTTTATAGCCGGCATTTTCCCCTACGATTTGCTAATATGGCTGCCAGCTCTTTTACCCTTCCCCCTTCTCCTTATTCATCCTGCGGGGGGATTGATGTTGCTCGCCCTTGTTTTTATCGCTTCTCTGGTAGTATTCACAAAATCAATGAAATTTCTGGAGAGGCCGAGGAAGCGGTACTTCTTCGCCCCCTTTGTGGGTTTGCTGATTCACTCGGCCTACAATCTACTTTCACTGTTTCACTATCTCAAACTGAAAATATTTTAATACGCCTTTTTCAAGTTTGTTAAAATGAGGTTGCTTACCATTGGTTCAGGACTTCGAGGAGCCAAGATTGCAGAAATGCTCCACAAAAAAGGTGTTAAAATTAACAGAGTTCCACTTTTCAAGTGCTTTGCTGTTCTGAACAACGAAGAACATCTTAGAAGTGTTTCGCTCAGTGATGAAAGGAAGTTCTACGTCCATGGGATGAAGGCAGATGTCAGCGGGTTCGTAAGTAGGGTAACATCCCTCTACGAGATTTTTGAAGGGAGCCTGATTTTGACCTCTTTGGAAGATGACTTCGGCTACCTGACAGCACTGGAGATTTCCGAGAGGCTCAGGAAGGTTACTGAAGACGTTGTAATCTCTCTCGCCATAGTTCCCCAGCTCGACACCTCAAGCATCGGGGAGATAAAGAAAAGAATAAGAAGTTTGAGGGAAGCTTCAGACATTCTAATCCTTTTTGAGGGTGAAGTGGGGGTAGAGAGGAAAATTCTGGAAGTGATGAACCTCATTGCCTTGGCTGGAGAGATTGATTTGAAGAAGAGGGTCGCCGCATTAGCGGAGATATAGAAAATGCCAAGTCAGCCTTGCTTCTCTTCGCAGGAAAGCCGGATGAGATGACAATGGAGGGACTCTTCTCCTCAATTGCCATGATAGAGAACCTGAACAGGGATATAGTGGTGAGGTATGGAGACTACCCCATGCCCGGAACAAGAAGAGTTTTTGCTGTCCTCATATTCTCAGGAATCAGGAAGTTCCGCTTTGCCTGAAAAGGGAGAAGAGCTTGAAAATTGTTCCGTGATAAGCTATCCACTCCTCAATTCTTGTCTGGAGTGTTTTAAGTGCGTAATCGTCCACCTCAAACTCCAAATCCTCGTATTTCACATCCTTCAGAATCAGACCGTAGGGCGGAGCGGGCTCAACCCTCTCCTTGTGTTTTTCGGGGTTAAGGAGTTCCCGGAACCACTCAACACTTCTGCGCTGCTTCCCGACCTCCATTATCGCTGTGACAAGGCATCGAACCATGTTCCACGTGAAGGCATTACCCTCTATTTCAAAAATAATGAACTCTCTGTCAGCCCTTATGTCTGCACTTATAATCTCTCTGACACAGCTTTCCCCCTCGCCAAACTTCTTGGTGAAGTTTGAGAAGTCGTGCACACCAATTAGCTCTTTCACAGCCCTCCTCATGGCGGAGATGTCGTAATCGCTCCCATACATTACGTAGGTGTAAATCCTGCTCTTTGCTTTCCTCGGGTCAAAGTTTTCAGGCACCTTCGCCCATGCCCAAGCCGTTATGTCCTCTGGAAGTTCTGCGTTAAGC
>DAINRD010000182.1:0-2023 GCA_036742095.1 Archaeoglobus sp.
AACATCTCCAGCAACATCTTTGAGGGATACGGCGGGATTGCTGTAAGCTCGAGCAGATGTCTGATTGCAGACAACATCATAAACGGCTTTACGCCAATTCTTGAGGATGACGATGGCATAAAGCTGAATCATGTGAGCAACTGCATGCTTGTGAACAACACAGTAATGCAAAAATATGCAGGTGTGAAAATTGACAGCTCCTCCACGTCAGCCTTTTCCAACATAACCATGAGGGACAACAGTCTGCTGCAGAACACCTACGACTTTTACTTTGACGCAGGCGAGATTGGAGACTACGAAATCGCCCCAGTCTTTGAGGACTTCAACCACGACATAGACACTTCCAATGTCGTCACAGGAGGAGCGATTTACTTCCTCAAAAATGTCTCTGACCTGATCTTAGACAACACTGCCAGACCTTCCATCGGATTTTTTGCATGTGCCAGCTGTGAAAACATCACGCTGAAAAATCTTGGTTTATCTTCCAACTCACACGGAATAATTCTCTACAACACCTCTCACTCGGTCATAGAATCCGTTGGGGCTTACTACAACCACCTCGCAGGGCTGGCTGCATACTACTCCAACAACATAACCATCACCAACTCCACTTTTGAGTGGAATGGTGACCGGAACGAAGCAACAGGAATATTTCTTGGCAAATCCGAGAACGTGACGGTCGAGAATTCGGAAATCAACTCAAACTGGTGCTACGGGATAGATTTCAGCTATTCCAGCAACAACACTGTAAGGGGAGCAAACATAACGGACAACGGGCCCTACATTGAATTCTCACCAATTGCAGACGACTGCTACTCAGGAGGGAGCGGAGTAAAGCTTTACGAATCAACAGGCAACACCATAACCTCCAGCTACGTAAAAGCTGAAAAAGTTCCGACGCATGGCGCGTGGAGGGGAGGACAGAAATACGGCGTCCACTCCACCTCATCCTCAGGCAACCTGATTTACAACAACTATTTCTTCAACCACTCCGTCAATGCCTACGACACAGGAAACAACCGCTGGAATGTTACACCAGTAGCGGGACTGAATATCATTGGAGGCCCCTATATTGGAGGCAACTACTGGCATGATTACGCTGGAGAGGATGTTGCGGGTGGAGATGGCTTAGGCGACACACTCCTGCCTTACAACTCAGGCGGGAGCATTCAGAATGGAGGGGATTGGCATCCCTTAACAGACCCCAATCCAGACTTTAAAGCTCCAGAAATTTACGTTGTTTCTCCAGTGGAGGGTAGAACCTATTCAGCCAACTACGTTTACCTTGAGGTTTACTCTCTTGACCCTGATGTTGACAGGTGGCGGAGAGGACTACTACGGCAAGAAGGGCAGAGGTGAGGTTGAGTTCAAAATAATTCCCTTATCTCTCGGAGAGGTCAGCATTACAGGAACAGAGACCACTCCGAAGTTCGTTGATGACGTTGCCTTCTCCTTCTTCGGGATAGATTGCGATTACATCCTGCAGTTTGAAGCAAAAGGGGATACCAGAATTGACGTCCACGTAAATCAATTCTACAGGGATGGCGTCATGCAGTATAACGACCTTCATGGAGGAATGGTGTATTCGTTCACTCCAACCCGGTCATACCAAATAT
The DNA here is from genome assembly GCA_036742095.1 of Archaeoglobus sp. GTDB lineage: Archaea > Halobacteriota > Archaeoglobi > Archaeoglobales > Archaeoglobaceae > Archaeoglobus. Next base: position 1,617 of record DAINRD010000182.1, read on the forward strand.
ATGAGGTGCCTGTCTCAAACGTCAGTGCGGATGTTGAGAACATAATTTCGTTCATCTCCGAGAACGCTGAGAGTGGGGGCGAAGAAGGCTGGGTTGTGAAGAACGTTACTCTCATACCCAACCAAAACATCACTTTCCCCCAGATAACCGTTTTCACCTTCGACAGGGCGATTTCGGCAAACGAGACTATGCAGGCTTACTTAAAAGTTGATGGTGCAGCCGAGGGTTACGAGGGATACGTTTATCTGCTCACACCTCTTGGAAGAAAGCTCTACTATCCCGACTGGAGCGAAGAGGCGAGGCCGATTGATGACAGGTATCTTAAGTTAAGCTACTACGGAAAGCTCCCTTCATCGCTTGATTTTAACGGCATGGAAGAGGGAACGTATCTGCTGATGGGGAAAATT
>DAINRD010000182.1:2084-3431 GCA_036742095.1 Archaeoglobus sp.
GGGCAGGAGATTCTGGTTGAGCACATGCTTACAGGTAGCCAGAAGAACGGAACGCTGATGGTCTCGCTGGAAAGCCCTGATGGTGACCGAATATACCTTCCAATGCTTTCAGAAGAGCCTGAGATTAAAAATTACGCCCCAATTCATTCCGACTACTTCGTTGCACTGAACGAAATTGTGGCAGACTGGATGGAGGGCACCTACATCCTGAGGAGCAGCCTCTACAATGAATCAGGAGAGCTTCTGGATGACGACATAGCAACTTTCGACGTCTGCTTCAGAGATTCCACCGTAGAGGGGACGTATCTCAGATACACCGATGACACCTCTCCAATCGTGCTTAGCAGAATCAGGCTGATAGACTTCTACACCATGGATTTCGAGGAAATGGAAATCAGCGGAAACCACTACGACTACAACTTCACCATAAAGCCCGGAAAATACTACCTGACGGGGGAGGCTTACAGCGGAAGCGGGAAGGTTTACCGAATACCGTTAACGCTGATTTCTGCTGATTGTGGCAGAAAGGTTACGAGAAACCTTGAGCTTGAGTTTTTGTATGAAAAGGGCTCTTCCGGGCTTGAGATGCAGGGATTGGAGGAGAGAAATCTGGTGGAGAAAATTTCTGAAGAAATTTCAGATTCCATAAAGCTTGAAGGGATTGGCGCATGCTCCAAGCCGAGGGTTGGTGTTGCAGTGGTTCTGGACGATATCGCATTGAACATGCTCAGAGATGACATCAAGCTCCTATACGGGATTGAGGGCTTTGAAGATGCCGACAAAGCCAAAATCAGCAATTTTCTGGCGGCAAGGGCGACGGAACTTGTGAGGAGCACGTCTCCTGAAGTGGAGGTTTACAGCGTCAACGAGCTAATAGAGGTTCTGAATCAGGCGGTAGGCGGGTTCGTAAATCCCGGCATGCCTGAATACTTCTACGTTATAAAGATAGGCGGAGATATGCATCATTACCACATCACCGCAGAGCTTCAGGAGTTTCCTTGGAACACAATCCTCCCTGAAACTTACTACTATGTGACCGAAGTTAGCAATCCTCTCGACAATGTGAGGCTGATAATTCAGAGGACGGGCGATTTAAGGCAGATAATTGACGATTTTGAGATGAAAAGACCAGTTCCGCCCAGAGACCCGAGATTGGAGATTAAGGTTGTTCCCGACTCGGTTTCACCTGATTCGGAGGAGAGCAGAAAGGCTACAATTTACGCCAAGGTTACAGACTGCAGGGGCAGGCCTGCGTTTTGGGTAAGTGAATCCCTCGGCAATGTCCTGAGTAGGCAGGAGGTTTACTTCCAGAAGGAGACTGAGAGGGGAGTTGTGAGGGCTGATTGG
>DAINRD010000183.1:0-1047 GCA_036742095.1 Archaeoglobus sp.
CGACATGGTAGCTGACGAGCGTGACGTCTGCAAAATCCTTTATCGCCTTTCTGATGGCGTTTATTGCAGCATCCACAGGCCCCAAACCAACAGCAGCCTCAATCTTCTCCTGACCGTTTATTTTAAGCTTTACGCTGGCCATTGGCGTCACATTTTTGCCGCTGAAGATTGCAAGGTCCTCCAGCTTCACCTTCTTCTCGCGCTTGATTTGCAGAACGGTCTCTATGATTGCCCTGACGTCAGCGTCGGTGACCCTCTTGCCCTTATCCCCAATCTCCTTTATCCTTGCCAGAATCTCTTTCATCTGGTCTGGGGTGGCCTTGTATCCAAGTTCGTTCATAATAGCCTCAACACTTGCCCTGCCAGCGTGCTTTCCGAGGACAATGACTCTCTTTCTTCCCACAACTTCTGGTGAGATGGGTTCGTAGGACTTGGCATCCCTGAAGAGGGCCGAGGTGTGAATTCCACTCTCGTGAGTGAAGGCATTATCTCCCACAACAGGCTTGTTCGGCGGAACAACAACCCTTGAAAGTCTCTCCACAAGCTTTGAGGTGTTGTAAATTTTATCCTTTTTGATGTTGGTCTTAATGCCGTAGAGGTATTCGAGGGCAATCACAACCTCCTCAATTGCTGCATTTCCTGCTCTTTCACCCAATCCGTTAATTGTTCCGTGGAACTCGTCCGCCCCAGCCTTAATTCCGAATATGGTGTTGGCTGTGGCCAGACCAAAATCGTCGTGGCAGTGGATTGCAAGAGGTAGCTTGGTCTCGGCCTTAATCTTCTTAACGATTTCTTCCATCTTTTCGGGAGAGATTACTCCGACTGTGTCAGCAAAGGTAAGCCTGTCTGCCCCCACCTCTTCTGCTTTCTTGAAAAGCTCGATTACAAAGCCCAAATCTGCTCTTGAAGCATCTTCAGCCCCGAATTCAACTATCAATCCCCTCTCCTTCGCATACTCAATTGCCTCAACGCTCTTATCAATGACGTAATCTCTGCCCTTACCCGGAAACTTGGCATTAATGTGAATCTCAGAGGATGGGGCTACCA